>JAIFMH010000303.1 GCA_020048595.1 Bacteroidota bacterium
GAAATTATTAAACGACCATGTTGTAGCTTCACTTTTTTTTGAACCGTCAACCCGTACCCGTCTCAGTTTCGAAACTGCTGCCAACCGACTGGGCGCGCGCGTTATTGGATTCAGCGACAGCGGTTCAACCAGTGTAAAAAAAGGAGAAACACTTAAAGATACCATCATTATGGTAAGCGGTTATGCCGACATAATAGTGATGCGCCATCCGCGTGAAGGAGCCGCCCGCTGGGCAAGTGAAGTTTCTTCAGTTCCGGTAATCAACGCCGGCGATGGAGCTAATCAGCACCCTACACAATGCCTGCTTGATATGTACAGTATCATGCAAACCCAGGGAACGCTTGATAACCTGAACATTGCCTTTATTGGTGACCTGAAATATGGGCGGACAGTACATTCACTGGTACAGGCCATGTGTAACTTCAATGCGACTTTCCACCTGGTTTCGCCTGAACAGTTGAAACTTCCGAGTTCGAGTAAAATGCATATTAAAAATAATAACCTGGAATATCACCAATACACTGAACTTGCGGATATAATGCCTATTGCAGATATTGTTTATATGACCCGCATACAACAGGAACGCTTCAGCGATCCACTTGAATATGAAAAAGTTAAAAACAGTTATGTATTGACTAAATCAATGCTCGAAGGATGCAAGCCAAACATGAAAATTCTCCATCCGCTTCCACGCATTAACGAAATAAGTGAAGATGTGGATGAAACTCCACAGGCATTTTATTTCAAACAAGCTGAAAATGGCGTTTATGTACGCCAGGCTTTACTTGCAGCAATTGCAGGAGTTAAATAAATGATGTCAGAAACAAGGTAAATATTTCACAAAAATGAATAAAGATCAACGCCATCTGAATGTTACAGCCATTGAAAACGGCACTGTAATTGACCATATTCCCGCCAATAACGTATTCAAAGTATTGCACATCCTTAACCTGGAAAACAACAAAAACCAGGTACTGTTTGGCGATAACCTCGAAAGCCACAAATACGGCAAAAAAGGCATAATAAAGGTCAGCAATACGTATTTTGACGCAAACGAAATCAATAAAATAGCTTTAGTTGCACCAACCGCAACTTTTATTGGAATTAAAAACTTTGAAGTAGTTTCAAAAAAGCAGGTTGAAGTTCCTGATCAGATCAGGACTATTGTGAAATGCTTTAATCCCAATTGTATTACCAATGTTGAAAATGTTCCAAGCCTTTTCACTGTAGTGGACAAAGAACAAATGAAATTACTTTGCCATTATTGCGAAAAAATAACAGGAAAAAACAATATCATCTTCGTATAACGCACTAACGTGCTAATTAAAAAACAAATACACATTTGCAGGCTGATAAAATTCAGCTTTTCAATACTTAATTAATGAATAAAGTGAAAAAGACAATCCTACTTCTTACAGTAAGCATTTTGGGTTCTGCTGCATTTACGCAAACACTCAATAAAGATAAAGGCACCTTCAATACCTACGAACCTGGCTATTTTCAAAATTCAATTCTGAAAGGCATTGAAGAATTTGAAACGCAAAAGGTTGCACCAAAACAATCAAAAGCATTCAAAGTTGATCCGTCAACATTCCTCATTCCAACCTCAAAAGAAGAATTTAAATACTACTGGCACAACGAACCTGTTTCACAAGGGAACACCAATACCTGCTGGTCATTTTCAACCACATCGTATCTCGAATCAGAAGTTTACCGGACAACCGGACAAAAAGTGCGCCTTTCCGAAAACTATACCGTGTATTACGAATATATTGAACGCGCTGAAAACTGGATTAAAACCCGCGGAACAATGCATTTCGGCGAAGGCTCCGAAGGAAATGCCGTTACTAAAATATGGAAGAAATATGGAATCGTCCCACTTGAATCCTACAGCGGACTGAAACCAGGGCAGACTTTTCACAACCATGCTAAAATGTTTGACGAACTAAAAAGCTATGCTGATTTTGTAAAGAAAAATAATATCTGGGACGAGGCAGCAATTATCACCAATTTCCGGAGTATTATGGATTACTATATCGGTGAACCACCAACAAAAGTTACAATTAATGGCAAAACAATGTCACCACAGGAATATATGACAAACATTCTTAAAATAAATCCGAATGATTATTGTGATGTACTTTCATATATGCAACAACCTTACTGGAAACTGGTGGAATACGAAGTACCTGATAACTGGTGGCACGATGCAAGTTATTATAATATTCCGCTCGATGATTTTATGGCTGTGCTGAAAAAATCCATAAAAGCTGGCTATACACTTTCAATCGGTGGTGATGTATCCGAAGCCGGATTCCTTGCTCGTGAAGCCAATGCAGCTGTGATTCCATCCTTCGATATTCCTTCGGCTGCCATCGATGAGAACGCACGGCAATTCCGTTTCAGCAACGAAACCACTACCGATGATCATGGAATGCATATAGTTGGATTTGTAGAAAAAGATGGAGTAACATGGTTCCTGGTTAAAGATTCAGGCGCAGGAAGCCGCACCGGCGGAATCGAAAAGAACAAGAATTTTGGTTACTACTTTTTTCACGAAGACTATGTAAAACTGAAGATGATGGATTTCATGGTTCATAAGGATATGATGAAAGATCTGCTTCCTAAATTCGCAAAGTAGGATTTAGGGATTGGGATTTAGGGATTAGTGACTATAATCCAAAATTTGTTTTACAGGTTACATGTTTTACCTTTACAGCCAAAAGCTACAATTTATTGCTCCCCTAACCCCTAAAACCTAACGCCTAAAACCTCCAACATGCAGCAGCACTCACGCATTACACACGAAGCCGAACCAAACGAAGGTTATATCCGGAAACTGATCGCCGAGGGCGAGCATCAGCAACTTGATTTCAAATTCGGAATTAACGATTCACGTAAAATCGCACGTACACTTGCCGCTTTTGCCAACACCGATGGAGGAAGGCTGCTGATCGGAGTGAAAGATAACGGGTCCATTGCAGGCGTTCGTTCCGAAGAAGAATTTTATATGGTGCAGGCAGCCTCCGAAATGTATACGCGACCGGTTGTTCCGTTTGAAGTTAAAGAATGGACTGTTAACCAAAAGCGAGTTCTCGAAATTATTGTTCCTGCAATAAAAGGCACATTGCATTCGGCTCCGGTTGAGAAAGAGGATTACCTCATTTATATTCGTGTAAAAGATGAAAATTATCCGGTAAACAGTGTCTGGTTGAAAGCGTACAAATGGAAAAATCTTAAAACCGGTACATTTATCAAGTTCACCGAAAGTGAAAAACTACTCCTCACTTACCTGGAAACAGAAGCTACCATCACCCAGTCGAAATATTGTAAACTGGCTAAAATCAACAGTAAGACAGCTGAAAATATTATCGCTGGATTTGTTGCAATAGGCATGATAAGCATAGTATTCACAAAACATGGAGTAGTTTATAAATTAAGCGACAGGTATACAAATCTCAGTCCTGATCAGCGGTTGAAAGAAATTTCCTCACACGTTTCGAAATAGATCAGTCCATCTTAAAATTCAGAATTGAAGATCACATTCGTCAGTATATTAAAATATCTCCTATAGCTTTGTCGCCTTTCGCTCCTCTTTTTTGTAACACAATAAATTTATCCATCTTCAGAATATGATAGCAATTCTCTCGCCGGCAAAATCGCTCAATTTTGAGAGCAATGCTCCTACCAGTATCAGCTATACGCCACATTTTCTGAAAGAGGCTGATTACCTGGCCAGCAAGTTGGGTAAACTCAATTCATCGAAACTTGGAGCATTGTTGGATATTTCGCCTAAACTGGCCCACTTAAATGCTGAACGCTATGCCTCCTGGAAAACAGCTCAGTTAAAGCAAGCAATTTTCGCATACAATGGCGACGTTTACGATGGTTTGGATGCATATTCATTATCCAGCCAGGAAATTGAATTTGCCCAAAATCACCTCCGCATTATTTCAGGTTTATACGGTTTATTGCAGCCACTCGATTTAATAAAACCTTATCGGATTGATATGGGAACTTCCTTTGCAACACCCAAAGGTGAAACTCTTTATAAATACTGGGGCGACAAAATCACTGACCAGCTTAAGAAGTATCTGAAGGAATCAGAAAGCAATGTTCTTATCAACCTTGCTTCGCAGGAATATTTCGCCTCGGTTAACACTAAAAAACTGAAAGCCAGGATTATTACACCTTCTTTTAAGGATAGAAGCAACGATAAATATATTATGATTTCATTCTTTGCAAAAAGAGCCCGTGGCATGATGAGCCGGTTTATAATTCAGAATGAAATTACCGATCCTGAAATGCTGGTTGGTTTCGATGCAGGAGGGTATAATTTCAATCATGAACTTTCAAAAGGAGATAACTGGGTTTTCACAAGAGGATAATTGCCATATGTTAAAAATAATTTTAAAATATTCATACCTGTGAGAAAGTTAATAAAGAGTTTCTCGAATGCTATCAATGGCATAGCATTACTTTTTAAAAGTCAGCTGAATGCCCGAATTGAATTGATTATCGCCGGCATTGTAATTTTTGCCGGGTTTTTATTCAGAATCAGCAATCACGAATGGCTAACTATTTTGCTTTGTATCGCGCTGGTATTAGCTTTGGAAGGGATTAACACATCAATTGAAATATTTGCCAACAAGCTTCACCCCAACTTTGATAAAGAGATTGGAAAAGCCAAAGACGTAGCTGCCGGAGCAGTTCTGATTGCTGCTATTTTTGCTTCTGTCATCGGATTTATTATTTTTGTGCCTCGTTTACTGGATTTATTTAAACTGTAAGTCTGATATAATCTGAAAGTTGAAAATGGGAAATGGGAAAACAGAAAATAGTTTGGATAGACTTCACTATTTTCTTTTAACTATTAACCATTTTTCTATATACCATTTACCAATAACAATTAACTAAATCCAATATGATACTTATCGCTGACGGAGGTTCAACCAAAACAGACTGGCGCCTGATAAAAGAAGGAAGAGAATATAAACAGATTCAGACATCAGGCTTTAATCCATACCTCGTTGGAAGCGATGAAATAGAAGAAATTCTATGGAAAGAACTCCAGCCTTATATTGATAATAATGAAGTTGTAGCAGTTTACTATTATGGTGCCGGATGTTCAACTCCTGTTAAGAATATGATAGTAGAAAATGCATTTGAAAAGGTTTTCACGAATGCTAAACTTTATATTAGCCATGATTTATTAGCAGCAGCACATGCTTTATGCGGCGATGAAGAAGGCATAGCCGCAATACTTGGAACAGGTTCAAACTCCTGTTATTATGATGGCAAAAACATTACGGAAGGAATTTTCTCACTTGGATATTTTTTTGGAGATGAAGGTAGCGGAGCATACCTTGGCAAACAACTTTTAATAGCTTACCTGCACAAAGAATTGCCGGAAGAAATTGATGCAAAGTTCAGGGAGAAGTATGCGTTAAGTAACGAAAACATTCTCGACGCTGTGTATACAAAACCTGCACCTAGTCGTTTTCTTGCCTCCTTCAGTAACTTTATTAACGACAACCGCGATCATCCATACATGTATAATCTGATAACCGAAGCTTTCAGGGGATTTTACAAATACCAGGTATGCTGCTACTCAAAGCACAAGGATGTTCCTGTGCATTTTGTAGGCTCAGTAGCTTTTCATTACAGAGATATTCTTACCAAAGTAGGTCTGGAATTCGGCATAAATACAGGAAAATTTATACAGGCACCAATTGACGGGCTGGTGGAATACCACCACGAAAACCAGTAAATTCATCTTAACTCAATCAAACAAGCAAGATTTTAACCACATAAGGCACAAAAGAAAACTAACATTTCTTTTGTGCCTTTTGTCTTTCCCTTTTGATACTTTTGTGGTTCACACTAAAAAGCAAATATCAACTTCCACTATTTTCTATTTTCTATTTTCTAGAAACTATTTTCTAGAAACTATTCCTTCTTCTTCCCCTCTTCAAACTTCAATGATCCCGAATTAATACAATACCGTAAACCTGTGGGCTTTGGACCATCCTCAAATACATGCCCCAGATGCCCGCCACATTTTGCACACATTACTTCAACACGAACCATTCCATGGCTTACATCCTTTTTCTCAACAATATTTTTGTTGGTTGATGGTTCATAAAAAGCAGGCCATCCACATCCTGAATTGTATTTGGTTTTGGATGTAAACAATTCAGTTCCGCAGGCAGCACAATAATAAGTACCTTCTTCATAAAATTTATCGTATTCGCCGGTATATGCTCTTTCTGTACCTTTCTCGCGAAGAATATTGAACTGGACAGGGCTTAATTGTTTACGCCATTCATCATCCGTTTTTTTTATTTCAAATGTATCCATAGTTGCTGTTGTTGCTATTGATTGATCATTAATACTACTTTTTTGCGCACAGGCTGAAAACGACATGCTTATCAGTGCCACAAATCCTAAATACTTTAAATTGATATGCATGTAATCAGATTTTAAATTCATTAAACAATTCATACCATACAACAGTTTTAATGAATCTAAAGTTTAGTCAACTATCATAAAATTCCATAATTTTATTCAAAATTCGGAACATGGATACTTTCCTCATTATAATAGCAATAGTACTTCTGCTTGGCGGTATAGCAGGTTGTATTATTCCTTTTTTGCCTGGTCCACCTTTAGCATATGGGAGCCTGGTACTTTTGCAAATTTCATCATACAAACCATTTAGCGAAAATTTTCTTGTGATTTGGGCACTTGTAACTGTAACCATAGTTATTGCCGACTATTATATTCCTATATGGGGAACTAAAAAGTTCGGAGGCACCAAAGGTGGAGTCTGGGGTGCTACAATCGGACTGATACTCGGGATTTTCTTTTTCCCACCGCTTGGATTAATTATCGGACCGTTTATAGGTGCTTTCATCGGCGAAATGCTCAACAACCAGGATTCAAATAAAGCAATCCGTTCAGCGATTGGCTCATTTATCGGTTTCGTTGCCGGAACGGTGATGAAACTGGGGATCAGTATAGTAATGGGATATTATTTTTTCACTGCTCTCTGGTGAGAAAAATACCGGCTTCTCTGAATATATTTCATTTGGATATCCAATGCCGGTAAGCGTAAGCCCTTTTGCAGGAACTGAATAGCCAGCCTCTCCCCGATCGTGACTATCTATAATCTGCTGAAATGTTTCGATTGTAATTTTTCCTCTTCCAACATCAAGTAAGGTTCCAACAATTGCCCGTACCATATTACGCAAAAAACGATCAGCTCTGATTGTAAATTTCAGAAAATGGTCCTGTTCAATCCATTTTGCTGCCTGTATATCACAGAAATAATTATTCACCTGAGTATTCACTTTGCTGAAACATTGAAAATCATGTCTTCCTAAAAGCAAAGCAGAACTAAAATTCATCTTTCCGATATCCAGGTTACCATGCACAAAATAAGCATGATCGAAATTAAAAGGATCTTTTTGCCTGATAATCAAATATTCATATTCACGCCATGTTGCACTATACCGGGCATGAGCTCCTGGTACCACAGGTATAATTTCAAAAACTACTATATCCTGCGGCAAAAACCTGTTTAGCCTGAAAGTGAGTTGAAACAATTCTTCAGTTGAAAAGGATTTTTCATGTTCAAAGTGCGCATAAAATGAACTTGCGTCTACACCGGCATCAGTTCTTCCACAACCTGTTAAGCTTCCACTGACTCCTGCAATAGAAACAAGTCCGTTTTCAACCAATTGCTGCACGGTGGTAGCATTTGGCTGTATTTGCCATCCTCCATATCCGCGGCCATTGTATGCCAATCGTATAAAATATCTGTATGCCATGTTTCCTCCGGTTTGCAAAAGTAGCTTTTCTGCTCATATCTTCACATAGTCTTATATCTAAATATCTATTTACCAAATGAATATCATTACGTTAGATATGTTTTTTAGAAAGGTTATAAATTACGAGAAAAGGATAAAAATAAGTTTAAAAAATGATGTCGATATATATAAGATATTTATCTTTACGACTTCTATTGTGAATCGATTAACAATGTATGCTTATACTAATCAACTATTTACAAACAAACCAAAACAAAATGACAAACACTGATGTACTAATTCATGAACTGGTCGAAAAGCACGGAAAAAGCCGTAATGCTTTAATGCCGGTATTGCAGGGAGTGGTAGCCCGGGAGAAATTTCTTTCAGAAGAAGCTATGATAGCAGTAGCGCGCGAATTGGATCTTTCGGCTGCAGATGTATACGGAACCGCTTCATTTTACACTTTCCTTGATACCAAACCTCGCGGCAAAAATATAATTAGAGTTTGCAAAACCATCTCCTGCCATATGCAGGGAAAAGACACCATCATCAAAGCTATAGA
>JAIFMH010000271.1 GCA_020048595.1 Bacteroidota bacterium
GTAAGTGATAGCATCACCTACTGTACTGATTTTTTCAGCCTGATCGTCAGGAATAGCAATGTTGAATTCTTTTTCGAATTCCATAATCAGTTCAACGGTGTCCAGTGAATCGGCACCCAGGTCGTTGGTGAAACTTGCTGCAGGGTTTACTTCTTTTTCGTCTACTCCCAGCTTATCAACGATGATAGCTTTTACTCTTGTTGCAATGTCGGACATTGTTGTACGCTTTAATTGGTTTAAGCCTGCAAAGAAATAACAAATTCACCGATAAAACAATAATAACTAATATTATTTTAAGGATACATTGATTAATGGCCTCAATAGCAGTGATATACATGACTTGTTAAGTTTGATTTCCGTTGTCGAGACTTGTTTATCCGGTTTTTTTTAACACCAATATGCATATTAATCAGCTCTATGTCGTGCGGTTTTTGTTATTTTGAGGCTGCAAAGGATCATCCGTTTTTCTGTTAATCATCTGGTTTATGGAAAAGTGATCTCAAAGCTAAAATTAACTAATTCTTCAGATGAAAACTATTCCCAGGATTGCAGTTTTTGCTTCGGGCAGCGGAAGTAATGCTCAGCGAATTGCTGAATATTTTGCAGGCAAAGGATTATTGAAAATTACTGCGGTATACTGCAATAATTCCGGGGCCTATGTTCTGGAAAGAGCAAAATTGCTTGGTATTCCTTCGGTGGTGTTTAACCGGAATGATTTTTATAATTCCTCTTTTGTATTGGATGATCTGAAGAGCAGAGAAATTGACTGGATCGTGCTTGCCGGGTTTTTATGGCTCATTCCTGACCCTATTCTGAAAGCTTATCCGCAAAAGATAATAAATATTCATCCGGCTTTATTACCGGCTTATGGAGGTAAGGGAATGTTTGGGATGAAAGTTCACGAATCGGTTATCGCAGCAGGTGAGAAGCAAAGCGGCATCACTATTCATCATGTTAATGAACTGTATGATGAAGGGGATATTATTTTCCAGGCCACCTGCAAGGTTCATACTGGTGATACGCCCGAAATGCTTGCTGCAAAAATCCATGAACTGGAATATGAGTATTTCCCGGTTGTGATTGAGAAGTTGGTTTGTGAGATAGATTAAGGAAGATAGAAAATGGGAAATAGGAAATACTCTCTTTTCGGGAATTTAATAAATAAAAGAAAATGGGAAATAGTATTCCCCACTATTTCCCATTCACCATTTTCCATTCACCATTTCTTTCACACATATTCCTTCACTTCCACTTCCCCCTTCAGCACCATCAGGCCATTCATAGCCAGTGCCCGCATTTCATCTTCGCCGGGATAGATATAAACTGGTGCAAATTTGTATACTCTTTCAATAATCAGGTTGGTGATCCATTTGCTGTGAGCAACACCTCCGGTAAGTAATATGGCATCTACTTCTCCTTTGAGCACAGGAACCATGGAGCCTATACTTTTAGCAACCTGGTAGGCCAGTGCTTCAAGTATAAACTTAGCCTTCTCGTCACCATTCTGGGCGCGTTGTTCAGCTTCGTAAGCGCTGTTGGTGCCAAGATGAGCTACTATACCTCCATTTCCAACCACCATTTTAATCACCTCTTTTTCTTCATATTGACCGCTGAAGCAAAAACGTACCAGGTCGCCGGTAGGCAAAGTGCCGCTGCGCTCAGGCGAAAAAGGGCCCTCCCCGTCGAGACCCTGGTTCACATCAATTACTTTTCCTTTGTAATGAGCTCCAATTGTGATGCCACCGCCCATATGAACAACAATAAGGTTCATATCCTCGTACTGTTTCATTATGCTTTTTGCATGCTGACGGGCAATTGATTTTTGATTAAGCGCATGAAAAATAGAAATACGTTTAAAAAGCGGGTGACCGGCAACGCGGGCAATTTCGTCTAATTCGTCTACAACAACCGGATCAGCAATATATGCCCTGGCATCAGGTAATGAACGGGCAATATCATCGGCAATAAGGCCTCCAAGATTGCTGGCATGCTCTTTAATAGGATGATCATACAAATCTGATTTCATTGCATCGTTCACCAGGTAAACACCTGATGAAATAGGCTTTAACATTCCGCCACGGCCAACTACAGCCTGGATTTTATCAAGCTGTATGTCTGCCTCTTCCAATTCTTTGTAAATGATTTCCTTACGGAAATGGAACTGATCAGCCACATGCTCAAATTGTGCGAGTTCCTCACTGGGGTGCGTAATATTCTTAACAAAAACCGGGTTCATATTCTGATATACCGCAATTTTTGTTGAAGTTGATCCCGGATTTATCGCAAGTATGCGGAAATCTTCCATGTTTTAGGTTAGTTAATGGTTAATAGCAAATGGGAAATAGTGATTAATATCAGAAAAATTCAGGTTATGATCATTACCATTTTCTATTAACCATTTTCTATGAACTTATCACTGTAGCATTCAAGCAGGAGGTAAGAACGCAAGGCACACGTGCTCCGGCGACATAAGCTGCTAATTCGGCCCCGGCTAATTTGGTGCCACCTTTAAAAAATACATTGCCTGATTCTATATTTGGGAATAAAAGACAATCTGCATCTCCGGCAACAGGTCCGGTAATTTTTTTAATCTGAACGGATTCCATATCGATGGCAGCATCAAGTGAAAGAGGTCCATCAACAATGCAACCTGCTATTTGGCCTCGGTCACTCATTTTTGCAAGTATTGCGCCTTCAACACATGCCGGCATACCAGCAAGCATTTGTTCGGTAGCGGCAATGGCAGCAACTTTAGGCTTTTCAACACCAATCGCTTTTGCAACATTTACGAGGTAGCCAATCATTTTAATTTTTTGTTTCAGATCTGGTTGCGGAATAATAGCTACATCAGCAATGGTTAGCAGTTTATGATAAGCAGGGAATTCCATAACGGTAACATGCGAGAGAACAGCTCCTTCGTTCGTAATTCCTGCTGTTTTATTTAAGATAGCACGCATGTATTTGTCGGTACTCAGCGATCCTTTCATAAGCAAGCCGGCTTTGCCTTCAATAATCAGTTTAACGGCAAGAGCTGCTGCTTTTAATTCGTTAGGCTCGTTAAGAATTTCAAATTTGGATGCATCCATATGATGCTCCGCGCAAATTTCCCTGATAAAAGTTTCGTTCCCGGTTAAAGTAGCCTCCACTATACCTTTTTCAACAGCCGAATATACAGCTTCGATGGTGTGCGGGTCGTTTGCGAAAGCGACTGAAATACGTTTCTTAGGTTTGCTTTTCAGCAAATCAAACATCTGTTCTAATTTTGTAATGGCCATATGCCCTCCTGTATTAAGTATTGTTATCGTGATAACACGTAAAAGAAATAAAAATTCAACTTTTTCGGGCTGCAAAATTAGTTATTTTCTGCTCATTTCCGAATGATAACTTCTAGTTTTATTGCTATTTAGAATATATATAAGTAAGAGGAATTTAAATTTCTGAAATTTAAAATTTCTGAAACTTATAGTATCAAAAAGATAAATATTAGGTTCTGTTAAGCAATTTTATTAGCAGGTAAACAAACCTATAAGTTATAATTTAATTAAATAAAATATAGACTTTATCTGGTATAGAAATCAATCATTTTCTGAATTGCAGAAGTACATACCGGGCAGAATTTCTCACCCCTGAAAGTACGCATCAGGCAATCAGGCGTTGGGCGATAAATTCCTTTGGCTACATAGCCTGCACCTTCGTAAACACCCAGTTTCATGCCTGAGTTGTTTTCAACCGGTGTTGGAACCGGTGTATTTGCCGGAAGCATTCCTTTCCATTTGGTTTCAAATTTAACTAAAGTGGTGATATTGGGTTCCCAGGGTTCGAGATTAAGCGGATACATATCATTGAAGGATGTGGAGCCGTCGTCGTATTCATCGGCAAGAGCCGCAAAACCATGTCCGAATTCGTGAACAAATATTTTAGCTGACGACGAATTGCTGTTAACCGAAGTGCTGTAATAGTTATAAATAGCCCCACCGCCATATTTGTCGGAATTCACCAGAATATAGATCTGGTCGTATGGTGCATTGGCTGCCAGGTCACGGACGGATTTGTTGTCGTATGTCATCAGGTAACGCTCGGAATCGAAGGTGTAAAAAGAAGAGTTCATTATGGTGTTTCTCCAGACTTTTTCACCTGGGATATCAGTGCCACTTTCAGCGGATGGTGCCAGCACAGCACGGATATTGAATTTATCCCGGTTTTGTGCATAGGGTTCGAAAGTGAAAAGCCCGGCAGCAAATTTGTCACAATCTTTTTTAAACCTGTCCATTTCACTTGCAGTATAGCCTTCGGGTAAAATCACTATATCAATTTTTTTAGCCGCATCGCCAGATAGCAGGGCATCATAAACCGGAAAAACCAGTTGCCTCTCATCAGAAATGAAATAACTTTTAACCTCAACTTTATATTCAAACTTCTTTTCGTAAACTCCCATAAAATTCCGGCTGTAAAGTTCGATCCGGATGTCATTTTTGGGAAATGGCATCACTACAGTTTCTGTAAATGTCCGTGAAGTTTGCTTTGCTTCTTCGGTAAACCGCCATTCATCAAACAAAGCACAAAATCCATGGCTGAAAATCAGCTTGTTGGTGCTCAAATCGTATGCTTTAAAATAATATTCTCCGTAGTTTAAGGTATCAATCAAGGTTGTACGGGAACCTCCCCAGAAAGGTTCGGATTTTACCTGGTCGATAGAGTAAAGTTCACTCTTGTTATCACCGGTATGATAGTAATCAATCCGCAAGGTTTTACTGATAAACCATTCGTCGAACGATGCGAACGACTGAAAGGAGGCAAAAAGAAACAAGAATGGAAGGATTATTATTTTCATGGTAAAATAAGTTTTTCGAAAGGCAAAAGTATTAAATGGCAATCACATATTTTGTCGTAAATTTGCAAAATAAATACCATAATCAATCAGGTTTGAATTCAGCGCAAAAATTATTGGGAACAAGCAATAAATTCAGCATAAATTTGATACCTATCCTTCAAAAAAACCGAACAATCTTCTTGCTGAATTGTTTTGAATAAAAAATGGTTGCAATTTAATAATACAGTTAACGATTTTTGTCATTCGTTTCAGGCAATGTAAAAATCATTATCTCCGTTCTTACAGTTGGCGGATTATTTCATAACGGGATTTCAAATTTTTACTGATATCTTTTCTGTTTAAACAGTAAACAGCAATATAATAGTGCATATGTACGCTTAATGATTACTTAAATGTCAGGTCAGAATACAATAAATGAAAGTTCCGAAAGCAAGTGGGTTAAAATAATTGCCCCTTATCGTAATGGAGACAATCTTCATAGTTGGTGGCAGATTATTAACACTTTTGTTCCATATGTAATTTTGTGGGTACTGATGGTCATCAGTTTATCCTATAGTTATTGGATTACATTACCGTTAATACTGATTTCTGCCGGTTTCCTTGTCAGGTTGTTTATTATCTTTCACGATTGCGGTCACGGCTCCTTCTTTAATTCAAAACGACTGAGCGAAGTTGTAGGAATTATAATTGGAATTCTTGCTTTTACACCTTATCACCGCTGGCACCACTCTCACCTGATACATCACCGTACAGTGGGAAACCTTGATAAAAGAGGCGCAGGCGATGTATGGACTCTTACAGTAGATGAATACCTGGCTTTGCCCAGAAGAAAGCAACTGGCATACCGGATTTTCCGTAACGCGTTTGTAATGTTCGGACTGGGAGCAGGTTTACTATTCCTTGTCGGGAACCGGTTTACACACAAAAACTTTTCGCGCAAGGAGAAGTTGAGTGTTTATCTTACCAATGCAGGTATTGCTGTATTAGCAACTACTCTGTGTTTAACAATAGGTTGGAAAGCTTATTTGCTCATACAGTTACCAGTTATGTATTTTGCTGCAATCGGCGGTGTATATCTTTTTTATCTGCAACACCAGTTTGACGGTACGCATTGGTATAAAGATCAGGAATGGGATTTTAAAACGGTGGCGTTGTATGGCAGTTCGTACTATAAGCTTCCTAAGGTCTTGCAGTGGTTTTCTGGCAATATCGGGTTTCATCACATTCATCACCTGAGTTCAAAAATCCCGAACTATCGGCTTGAAAAATGCCACCGCGAAAACGAACTTTTCAGCAGTATTAAACCAATTCCTTTCCTGCAAGGATTCAAATCAGTTCACTTAAAACTGTGGGATAGCAAAGCCGGCAGGCTTGTATCATTCAGGAATCTGAAAACGGTATGAGGTTTCTCTTTCTCAGAATCACTTCACTCTTTTAGCATGAACATTTGATTGGTATTTCAAAAGAATTATCCGTTCCTTCGGTTGCATAGCCATCAAATTTCCACCATTCAATTCCACCGATCAGCTCTTTAACTTTAAAACCGAGCTTTGTCATATTTAATGCACCTTTTGTTGATGCATTACAGCCTATTCCATCGCAATAACAAATGTAAGTTTTACTTCTGTCTAAAAGCTTTGTGCTGTTTTCATCCATAGTTCTGTGCGGAATATTTATGGCGCCGGGTATATGTTCTTTCTCAAACCCCAATGGCTGTCGTGTATCTAATGGAACTATATTTTCTCCATTTTCAAGAGCGTTGAACAAGTCGGAAGCATCCATTTCGAAATCCAGTTTATGCTGATAATATTCTATTTGTTTTTCCATATTTTTTATTCTTTTAAACCAAACAGATGGTGAATGATATTTGTTTTTAATCTTCAATTTATACGTGTTCAGAATTAAAATAGTCCTGATCCATTTAATTGCGGCACAGAATCAGGATTCGATACAGTTTAAACTATAACAAGCTTTAAAAAATATTTTAAAAAGATTCTTATTTCCTGTTCTTGAATGAAAGCAATTTATACCTTTATGCTTTCAATTTCATTGATAAAATTTTCCTTTTATGAAACAAATATCTCTGCTGATCCTGCAAGCTTTTATTGCAGTTTCGATTTCATTTGCTGGTCCTTATGATGATCTGATCAAAAAAGCCGGCGACAAAAAAACATTCCCGGGATCAAATGTGGTTATTGTTTTCGACAGCACACGGGTCGAAATGATGGAAACCGGTTTGAGCCACAATTTTATTCACCGGTTGTACAAAGTGCTCACACCTGAAGGTGCTAAAAGTTTGTCAGTCATCAAATTCGATTACGATCCGCTCTCGGCATGGTCGGAGATAAGGGGAGTTACAATTTATCATGCCGACGGAACTCAAACGGTTCTTGATACTTCGCAGGTACTCGATTATCCGCAGCCTGCCCGTGCCATTTACTGGGGAGCACGCGAAAAAATGATTGATGTCGGACGCCTGGAACCCGGTGATGCTGTTGATGTTCACCTGTTCCGGAAAGGATTTACTTACGCTCTGCTGGGTGGAGGTGATGATGACGAAAGATACATTCCACCAATGAAAGGACATTTCTATGATATTGTTCCGTTCTACAGCAGCGATCCGATCCTGGTTAAAGTTTACCAGATTAATGTTCCTGATACCAAGGTGCTTCAGTACGAAGTATATAATGGAGAAGTTGCCTCAAAAATGTGGCGCAAAGACGGAAAGTTCGTGTATACATTTTCGAGAAAGGACATCTCTCCATTTAAGGGAGAACCCCGTTCGGTTGATGCTTCGGATGTAGCTCCAAAATTACTGATGAGTACCAGCCCCGACTGGAAATCGAAGAGCACCTGGTTTTACGGCGTAAATGAAGATTATAAGAGTTTTGAAGCCAATGACGAAATTAGGAAGAAAGTAAATGAATTGCTGCGCGATGCCCGCGATGAAAATGATTCAATAACCATACTTACTCACTGGGCAGGCGACGAAATCCGTTACCTTGGTGTTAGTATGGGCAAAGGCGAAGGGTACACGCTTCACAGCGGCGAAATGAATTTTACCGATCGTTGCGGTGTTTGTAAAGATAAGGCCGGAATGCTGATCACTATGCTACGAGCAGCCGGTTTCGAAGCATATCCTGCAATGACCATGGCCGGTTCGCGTATCGATTATATTCCTGCCGATCAGTTTAACCATTGTGTAACCGTTGTAAAAAGCCGTAAAGACGGGAAGTATCAACTTCTTGATCCAACCTGGGTTCCTTTTGTCCGCGAGCTTTGGTCGAGTGCCGAGCAGCAGCAGAATTATCTTATGGGCGTTCCCGAAGGTGCTGACCTGGGTGAAACACCAATCTCAAATCCGGAAAATCATTACCTTAAGATGACTGGTAAAACAACCATTTTAGCTGACGGAACACTTGAAGGTGAGTATGACGTAACTGCTGAAGGGCAAACAGATGCTTCAATACGTGGAATGTTTACACGTGCCTATTTAGCTGACTGGGCTTCCAATGTCGAAAAAGAAGTACTTCGAATTTCACCCTTAGCGCAGCTGGTAAAAGTAACTTACGATGATCCGTATAATTACCTGGCAGGGCCGATACTGATGCATTTTAAAATCCGTATCCCTGAATATGCCACAGTTGCCGGCGATGAACTGATTTTTACACCTATGCTTGCATCAGGTTTTATGAGAAGAGCGATGCCTCATACTGGTTTCGACACTGGGCTTGAAGAGCGTAAATTCCCTTTCCGCGACCGTACATCACATACTGTAGAAATGAATGAGGATATTGCATTACCGGGAATCAAAGAAATTATTTACAAGCCTGAAGCCGGATCAGGTGAAGGCAGTGGTGCAAAATTTCAGGGGATGATAAAGAGGGAAAATGCCAGTTTAAAATTTACATTCAGTGCATCCTTTCCAAAGCGGATTTATCAGCCGGAAGACTGGGATTCGTTCAGAAAAGCAGTAGCCTATCAGAATATGCTTGCTGCAGAACCTGTGATTGTAAAAGTGAAATAAATATTTACGATTTACGAATGACGAAGTACGAATGGGGAAGTATTTGCCTTTAATCGTAAATCGTACCTCGTAAATCGTACCTAGTAAATCCATCAATCTGTTAATAATAAAATTGAGCAATATTGTAATTACCACACCATGATACATAAACTAATACTTCTTGCATTAAGCCTTTTTGCAGGCATCACAGTTATAGCCCAGGAGGGAAAATCCGATGCCGTATACCAGGATCAGACCAAAGAATATACACTTAACAAGGATGGAAGCTGGACGTATCATTACAGCCATAAGCTGCTGATAAATACATACCTGGCATTTCACAACCTGTATGGAGAAGATTTTATTGTGTATGATCCGGCTTTTCAGAAATTGAAAGTCAACCGCTCAGTAACTACTATGGCTGATGGCAAACAAGTGGATTCACCTGAAAATGCATACAACGAATTATTGCCGGGCTTTGCAGCCAATGTTCCAACATGGAACCGACTACGCGAAATGGTTGTAACTCACACTGCGCTTGAACGTGGTGCTAGCATCGACTTCGATTATACGCTTACAACGGCTAAAGGCTATACACAGTCTATGATGGGGAATGAGCAACTCTGGATGAATTCGCCTGTGAAGAAACTTACCTTTATTATCCATGTTCCTTCCGGTGCTTCTTTTAATTACGAGCAGTTTGGTTTTCAAACAAAACCTTCAATTGTAAAAGGAGGTGGTAAAACAACCTACACATGGATACTTAACGATCTGCCGGCAGCTATGCGGGAGGATTTCCGGCCAAAGGAACTACAAAACAGATCGAGAATCGTGTTTGTTGCCAGCGTAAAAAAGGCAGATGCAGTTGCCATATTTGCAACACAGGAAGCATTTAAGTGTGAAATTCCTGCAGATGTTAAAGCCGAAGTAACAAACGCTATATCCGGAATTGAAAAACCATTGCTGAAAGTTCTGAAACTGCAGGAAAAAGTAGCTAACGAACTGAATACCTGGCAGGTTCCGTTGCAGTATTCTGCTTATAAACTGAGAAATGTTGCCTCAATATGGCAGAGTAATGGTGGTACCGAAGCAGAAAAAGCTGTGTTGCTTACCGCGATCCTCCGTTCACTGAATATACAGGCTGAACCGGTGGCAGTTGTTGCCGATAGATTTTACAGCAAAAAAGTTGCAAGTCCAGCAATAATTGAACGATTCCTTGTAAAAGTAAGTTTACCTGGAATGGAACCGGTTTTTCTTTCACCAACACAATCCGATCAGCAGGATTTGAAGTATACATTAGTCGGGAGGAGAATTATTTTACTGGTTCCGGGGAAAATCCAACCTTCAGAAGTCATAACTGAACCGAAAAACTTGCTGGCACTTTCAGGAAACCTCGCACTTACTGAAGATCTTAGCCTGAATGGTAAACTTAGCCTTGAATTGGGCGGACGATTAAACCCCTGGCTTAAATTACAGAAAGACAGTACTTCTGCATCAACCATGCTCTCGGGTGCGTTAGGAAACGGCAAAATCACCAATATTGTAAAAGGTAAAACGGATATCGATTTATCTTCTTTCAGTTTCCAGGTAACTTCAGGCACGTTCGCCACCGAAAAAGCAGATCACATATTTTTAAAACTTCCGGCTATGCCGAACGGTTCTGATAGCTGGCATATGACTGAACTAGTGAGCAGTCGCACCGAGCCTTTGGAAATTCCTTTCACCCTTAATGAATCGTATGATCTTTTCATAACTATTCCTGAAGGAATGGCTTTGGTTTCACCTGCTGC
>JAIFMH010000164.1 GCA_020048595.1 Bacteroidota bacterium
CCAGCGAGAATTTAGCGAACTTGTTTCCTTTGTCCAGTGTTTTTACTTCCGGATCCTGGCCTAAGCGACCGATTAATTTAACTGAGTTGCGTAATGTGTTCATGGCGTTGTGTGTGTTAAAGGTTAATTAATAAGGATTTCAAAATGTGGTTTTTTTTCGTCAGTCAGGTTATTCCCGATTTGATGAAGCAAAGGTATGGCGGCCGTTTTGGGTGATTCGGTTATTAACTATTTGTATTCGGATAAAAATGTTTACAACCGTTTGTTGTCGTTTGTAATTGAATAATTTATACCTTTACAGTAACATAACTAATTAAAATACTTGAGATTATAGTGCAGTTGGAGGGAAAATGACGTTGTATTGAATTGTTGTTCTTATTTTAATAAAAATCACACTTTATAATTTATCAACTATTAATACTAAGAGATATGGAAAAAGTATGCCTCGATTGCGGAGAGCCAATCACCGGTAGAATGGATAAAAAATTCTGTTCGGATATGTGCCGTAATAATTACAACAACCGGCTGAACAGCGAAGTAACCAACTATGTTAGGAATGTGAACAACATTTTGCGAAAGAACAGGCGTATTCTTTCCGAATTGATTCCTGCTGATGGTAAAATTTCTGTCCACAAGGATAAATTGAGTAATAAAGGGTTCAATTTCAATTACTTCACTCATCTGTATACAACGCAAAAAGGCAGTTCGTATCGGTTTGTTTACGAATACGGATACCTGCCTTTGGAAAATGATTTTTATATGCTGGTGATCAGGGAGCAAAAAATATAAAGAAGTTGAGTTTACTTTTTATGCGACAAATGCTCTGGTTGGATGACTTTTATCAATGGATGATCACTATTTTAAGCATCACGATCGTATTCCCTATTTAAAGCTTTACGAAATAAATTCCTGGTTACATCAATTCCGTCCTTCATTGAGCAAGCACTGTGTATTGCGCACTTGCGTTCTGTATAGGTGCAAAATAAAAAAACATTAAGTTCTTTATGTCTGCCAATTGTATATTTTTACATTATATATTGTATAATAGAATGATGCCGTTTACACCTGTTTTAACTTTATGAAATGGAGTCTGCTTAAATAATTCAATTACATTCTCATTATAGTTAATTTCTAAAAAAAAACCTTTGAAAAATTTCCTTTACCTGTTAATGCTGATTTCTTCCGTTGCCAATGGGCAAAAAACTGTTGTAATTGCTCATAGAGGCGGCTCTTCAATGGCCCCTGAGAATACAATTGCTGCGTTTAAGACAGCTGATTCCATAAATGCTGACTATTATGAATTGGACGTACAAATTTCATTGGACGATTCATTAATGATAATGCATGATGCCAGCGTTGACCGAACCACTAATGGTACCGGTAATATTGCCTCAATGACTTATGCGCAACTGCGCCAACTGGATGCCGGATCATGGTTCGGTGCTGCGTTTACCGGAGAAAAAATTCCCACACTGCGTGAAGCTCTTTTGGTAGCCAAAATCAGTAAAGGTAGTATTGGTGTTGTTATTGAATTAAAATCAGGGGAGACTCGATTAGCAGTAAAAACCGTTGCGCTAATCCAGAGTATGGGATTGCAAAGCAAGGTTATCGTATCCAGCTTTAACCAATGGCAAATAGAACAGGTAAAATCGATCGATCCTACGATTGTTGTACAACGATTTGCCTCGGCTACAAATACGGAAATCGACCAGGTGGCAGCTATTGGTGGTGAATGGATAGGAAGCGGTGGTAGCTTTACACAATCGGTATTAGATTATGCTCACTCTAAGGGAATTAAGTTTAATGCCTGGACCATAAACAGCGCAAGCCAGATGAATTCCTTAATTGCTTTAGGTGTTGATGGTATAACTACTGATTACCCAACTGTGCTGATTTCAATTTTGGATATAACTCCGCCAACAGATGTAATTTTATCTTCAGCCATAGCCGTTGAGAATGATGTAGTTCTCACCTGGGAACCTGCTGAAGATCCGGAAAGTGGAATTTCAGGCTATGAAATCTACAGAGACATTACTTCACCTGCTGCAACACTTCTTGCATCTGTCAATATGGATACAAATTATATTGATAAATCGTGCAACAATAGCCAACTTTATTATTATAGAATTAAAGCCAGGAGCAGGATTGGAATGATTAGTGAAAACTATTCCAACGAAATTGAAGTTTTAACACAAAGTGATATAACTCCACCCGACCTTCAATATGTCACTTCCAAAGGTGAAAGCAATACGGTGATTGTTGAATTCAACGAAAGGGTAGAAAAAGTTACAGCTGAAACCTCGGCTAATTATTTGATTAATAATGGGGTAACAGTACAAGGGGCAAAACTTGCCCTGGATCAGAAACAAGCTATCTTAACAACCTCCCCATTGTCAGAGATTTCGTATCTGATTACAGTTAGCAACGTGCAGGATAAAGCTGTTGTTCCGAATACGATAGTGACTACCACTGCTGTCTTCAGGCATGCAGGTTTGACGGCGAATGCGGTTGCCGTTTATGGCATCGACACCTTACTTGAAAAGTCTGCTGACATTCTTGTTCCCGACGCAACCACGAACCTGAATAATGGCAAGGTTCAAAATGGTGCATTCATGGCAGAGGGAGTGCTTGGTAACTCAATTGGTTTCGATGGTGTAGATGATCATGTGCAGTTTAATGCTTCACCATCTTTCGATATTAATACTAACGAAGTAACTATTTCGCTATGGACCAAAATGGATTTTATCCCAACCAAACTTCCGACTGCATATGGTCCTTTATTTGATTCGGAATCCGATCAATATGTTTTATATGAAGACAAAGCGAACGGAGAGCTCAGGTTTAAAGTAACAACTTCAGTGGGCGCTGAAAGACCCGGAATACAAAGTGGTGACCTGGTTGCAAACCAATGGATTTATATCGTTGGAGTATACAATGGCTCAACTGCTTCGATTTATTTAAATGGGGTTAAGAAAGATTCACATCCCCTTACCGGTACAGTTAAAACAGGTCAGGAAGCTACCTTGGGCAAATCAGGCACATCCTATTTTAAAGGAAGCATTGACCAGGTTGAAGTTTACAGCAGGGCTTTATCAGAAGCTGAAATTCTGGAGAAATACAATATCAAATCTCCTGTTGAAATTTACACGTCGATACATACATTGCCAATATCGCAAAATAATCTCAGCATTTATCCTAATCCCAATAATGGTCAGTTTACCCTTGATTTGAAATCTGTTTCCTGTCAGGATGCCAGAATAGAGGTAATTAATGCACAGGGGCAGATTGTATTTATGCAGACACTCGAATCAGGTATTCAGGAACAAAGAATGATCATTAAATAGGTTCTTTGGAGAGGTTGAATAAGAAAGAGTTGTATGAAGGGACAGCTCTTATCTTTATATTAAAATTGCAGACTCCTTTTCTTGTAAAGCTATTAATTGGAATGCATCATAATGTTCTTTCTCTCACTGCCAACCGGAAATACTATCCCGATTGATATTTTTTTAAGAAATAACCTTGAATTCGGTTTTTTTTTAGGAAATCGTTATCTTTACCGTGCGATGTTGAAACATATAACAACAACTGAATTTGTTTAAATCGAAGAATAGGACGTGCAAATCCATTCAAAAACACATTACTCTCGTTTTAAATTTGACATAATGTTAACATGATTTCACTTTCGCCCTCTTTGTTTGCTTTTTTTAAGGGGAAAACAGGGAGTTTCCAGAGTTCTTTATTCAATTAAATAATAAATTAATTACAAACCAAAGTAAGATGTAGCTTTTGTAAAAGCTGAGTTTATCCGGCAATAAAATGTGGATGCTATAATCCATAAGATACAACTGAAATATATCTTGTTTAAAAAAAACAAACCTATGAAAAAATTTCTTTACTTTTTAGTTCTGATTACCGGAATGGCCTACGGACAAAAAGCCGTGGGAACATTTCCTTATGCTGCGGCTGGGACGATACCGCCTGAGAATATCGTCGCTATTTATACCCTTGATGAACTTGATGGTGTTATGGTTCTTGATGCAAGTGCCAACGGGAATACTGGAACGGCAATAAACGGACCAATCATTACTACGCCAGGTTTAATTGGAAATGCGATGACTTTTGATGGGGTAAATCAATATGTTGAATTCGTTAATACATCCTCTTTTGATATTAGCAATAATGCAGTTACTGTATCACTTTGGGCAGTCCTGGCTTATTTGCCTGCCGATCTTCCGGGGAGCTTTGGCCCGTTATTTGATTCGGAAACTGATAATTATGTCCTTTATGAGGACAAGGGAAACAATGAGCTCAGGTTCAAATGTAGAGCCGATGCTAATGCAGCCAGGCCGGGTATTAGTGGTGCTGATCCTGATCTGGTAACAGGCGAATGGATTCACATTGTTGGAGTGTACGATGGCACTGAAGCCAGTATTTATTTAAACGGTGTCAAGAAAGGTTCTCTTCCTCTTTCCGGGACTGTTGTGCCTGGCATGGTTCCATTTTTGGGTAGATCCGCTTACGCCAATGCATCCTTTTTTGAAGGAAGCATTGACCAGGTTGAAATTTACAATATAGGACTTACTGAGGAACAAATTATGGAAAGATATTTGATCACCTCAGTCGGTAAGCGTTCTGTAGCTGGATTTAATATGTATCCGAACCCTAATAACGGGAGGTTTACCCTTGATCAGAAATCACTGTCATTGCAGAATGCAAGAATAGAGGTAATCAATGCCCAGGGAAAAATAGTGATGACGGATAAACTGAATCAGACTGTTAATCAATCTGTTCAAATCCCTTCCGCTACGAAGGGTATCTATTTTGTCAGGGTGATTACCAATACAGGTGTACATACGCAACCTATGATTATTAAATAGATTCATTAACGTTCATACTTTCTCTGTGCCAGTTTTATGTTTAACAGGCTATTGATAGTTTTGCCAAAGGAATTGATAACTTGAATAGAAACGGAACCAGCTCCTGATGCAGATACAAAATACGTGAGTTTTCTTGAAGTATCAGCTGGATTGGTATTATATTGCAATCGGGTTAAATTTCCGATGTTTGGATCACGGGGCTAAAGCCCATAAAGAATTAGCATAAATATCCCCCGACCTTGGCCCGGCAGTATTATCAGCCAGGGTCGGGGCTATTAATCTGGAAATTTATCCCATACGAGGTATAATTACTCAAAGGAAAATTTTAATACGTTGCGTTTCCCGTTTTTGTTTAACACTTTTAAAATATAAACTCCTTTTTGTAACCCGTTTAAACTAATTGGTTCTGTTATTTTTGAAGTATACAATACTTTCTGCCCTAATAAATTATATACTTCGATAGTCTTTACGTTATTTGAATTTTGTTGATTTTTGAGATGTAAACTATTGTTAAAAACAAAATAAGGACATAAAGTTAACCCTTGAGTTTTTTCAATTTCAAGTGTAGTATTATAATATAAGTTTAAAATATCACTTTCAGAAAGGGTAGTTCTGTATATTCTTAAATCGTCAATTGCGCCATTAAAATATTCGGAACCATAACTTGCACCACCAATTGTAAGGACTTCCGGTACCATATAAAAAGGACTTACACCGCCGGTATGGCTTGCCAGTACACCGTTGATATATACTTTTTTACTATTGCCGGCATCAGATACTACGGCAATATGATTCCATTGGCCAACTATCAAAGGATTGTCAGTATTATAGGCCATATCTCTATATTCAAATTGAATAAATCCGGTTGATTTTGTTCTTATTAAATAATTGGTTTGTGTATACCAATTCGACTTGCCTAAAATTAAAGCATCATGAAGTACATCAGGTTTTACCCATACAGAGATTGCTAATTCCTGGTCCGCATTTAATTTATCATTATAGGCGATAGTTATAATATCATTTCCATCAAATAAATACGCACTGTTAACATTGCCAGATCTATCCGTTGTTAGCGTAGCTCCGTCAATAGTACCATGAAGTGAGTTGCCGCTAACATCGTTGGCATTTCCATTAAACGGGTAAAAGGCTACTAACCCTGTTTGCGTTGCATTATATTCAGCAAATATTTCGTCTGCAGAAAGAGACCGGCCAAATATTTTTACTTCATCTATGGCACCGGGCATATTTCCGCTCGGACAACCACCTGATGCTTCACTGATTGTTAGGTTTGCTGCATTGAAATTGGAATAAACAGCATTGCCACTTGATTTTAACCTTCCATCAATATACAACAGTCCTGTTTTATTTACTGAGTCATATACTGCTGTTACCATATACCAATTATTTTCCTTATAAGTTTCATTGGTTTTTATAATTTGCCATCCTTCATTTGATATCCACAAGGCAAACTGCCCGTCTTCAATTCCCAGAAGAAATCCATTTGGGGTCCAGCAATTGTGCTTTCCAACAATACCACAATTGATGTTTTTATACTTAACCCAGGCATTTAGTGAAAATCCGCCCTGTAAAATTAAATTTGTGGTATTGGCTAGGACAATCTGGTTGTGGAGATTTGGAAATGTATACGCACTGTTTAAATTATTATTGCGATCTTCAGTTAAGATACCTCCATTAACAGTTCCATCATGCCCGTTACCACTTTCGTCCACAGTATTACCGTTAAATGGCAAAAATGCAACCAGGTCGTTTGTGCTTTTCTTGTACATATCCATTATTTCGGACCCTGTAAGAGCCTGGTTAAATACTTTTATTTCATCTGCCTTCCCGTTAAACCCTCCGTTGCATCCGTTGTATCCACCCAAAGCCCAATTGGCTGAATTAAAGGAGTTATAGCTAAACGGCATTGAATTTTTTAGTGCCCCGTCCACATAAATATATTGTGTAGTTCCATCATAAACTGCAACAACCTGATGCCAGCTATTATCTGTATAGTCATCGGAAGTGCCCACAACATTGTAGCCACCTGAACCAGCCAGCCAGAAAGTTAGCTTGCCATTATACAACATCAGTATATAGCCGCTTTGTTCGCCGCAAATATGTTTGGAAAAAATCGGGTAATTATACCCTTCGTTTGCAGGACCCGAAAACTTCACCCATGCGCTCAGGGTGAAACCTCCGGCAGAGAAATTTAATTCAGAGGTGCCGTTTACCTGTATTTTATCAGAGGAATAGCCATTATAAACAAAGTTATAGCCTTTGTCTGGTTGATTAAACCTATCTGTTGTGCTTGTT
Organism: Bacteroidota bacterium; assembly: GCA_020048595.1. Classification (GTDB taxonomy): domain Bacteria; phylum Bacteroidota; class Bacteroidia; order Bacteroidales; family UBA4417; genus UBA4417. The sequence continues at coordinate 7,191 of JAIFMH010000164.1, forward strand.
GCCCCTGAAACACTTCCATGGTGTCCGTTACCGCTTTCATCATTTGCATTTCCGTTAAATGGGTAAAACGCTACCAGGCTGTCGGAATTGCTGAATGGTTTTACAGGGAAATTGCTCATGTTGCCGTATACCATCGTTACGGATAAAAACAAAACAAGAATCAGAGAGATTGTTTTCATAAGATGAGTTGGTTTGGAGTTTGTACTGTTTGGGTTATTTTTTGCTTTAAAAAACTATATATTTCCAGTTATCATTACCGAAATTATTTTCTGCGGAATGGCTCTTTCTCAGGATATCAGTGACTTTTCTGTATTCCTCAGAATGCATTTCTTTCCTGATATCCAGATAATGTAAATATACACAGATATTCTGGAAACGATACTTTCACGAATAAATTCCTTATATGATTGTATCTTTGTGCCTTGAAAATAAAATTGGTATACAGATAGATACTCCCCTGAAAGCCCCCAATTTACTATTTTCTTATTTTCTTTTAACCATTAACTGATTCAAACATGGCAAAACCTAAAAATATAGCCCTTGTGGCACACGATAACTGCAAGAAAGACCTGGTGGAATGGGTACAATGGAACTGGGAAATACTGAAGGACCACAAAATTGTTTGTACAGGCACTACCGGTCGGATGGTTGGCGAAGCACTGGCATCAAGGATGGATGAAGATAAACTGGAAGGTATCAATATCATGAAGTTAAAATCGGGTCCTTTTGGAGGTGACCAGCAGATGGGTGCCATGATAGCCGAAGGTAAAATTGATATCCTGATATTTTTCTGGGATCCTATGGAACCACATCCGCACGAAGTGGATGTTAAGGCTTTGGAAAGGATTTCAGTTTTATACAATATTCCTGTTGCCTGTAATCGCTCAACGGCTGATTTTATAATTTCATCAAAATTGTTCAAAACCGATTACGAGATAATTGCGACCGATTATTCGTGGTATACGAATAGGAAGATTACGCTTTAATTAGGTGTTGGGATTTAGGGATTAGGTTTTAGGGAATACCACCGACATCGTAAATCATACATCCGGGATCAGAGCAATTTCTTATCTTTACGCTTCCAAAACTACCACCGTGGAAAAACTTTTTCTGTTAGATGGCATGGCATTGATATACCGTGCTTTTTTTGCCATGCAGCGCACCCCGCGCTATAACTCCAAAGGGCTGAATACATCGGCCATAATGGGGTTTGCCAATACATTATATGAACTACTCAAAAATGAAAAGCCCACGCATATTGGCGTTGCTTTTGATACGCAGGCTCCAACCGCCCGTCACGAAGACTTTTTAGGGTATAAAGCCAACCGGCAGGCAATGCCCGAGGACCTGGCTGCTTCAATTCCTTACATTAAAGAACTGATCAGAGCGTTTAATATTCCTACGCTTTATGTGGACGGATACGAAGCCGACGATGTAATCGGAACATTAGCCAAAGAAGCTGAACAGGCAGGTTACCAGGTATATATGGTTACGCCGGATAAGGATTTCGGGCAGCTGGTAAGTGAGAATATTTTCATGTATAAACCGGCAAAAGCAGGTGAAAGGCCTGTAATTATGGGCGTGCCCGAAGTTTGCGAGAAATTCGGGATTAAAGATCCATTGCAGGTAATTGATTTTCTTGGGCTTATGGGCGATGCTGCAGATAATATACCCGGAATACCGGGAGTAGGAGAGGTTACAGCACGCAAACTGCTGGCAGAATTTGGCTCGGTTGAAAACCTTCTGGCGAATGCAAAGGACATTAAAAATGATGTTCTCCGGAATAAAGTGGAAAATGGCCGTGAATCAGCAATTATCTCAAAACAACTTGCAACCATAATTCTGGATGTCCCGATTGAATTTAATGAAACGCACCTGCACCTTGATCCGCCGGATGCCGAACGCCTTAAGGCTTTATTGGATGAATTGGAGTTCCGCGCTTTTGCGCAACGTGTTTTCACTGATTTGTCGTTAAATCCCGGAGGAATTCAAACCTCGGCACAAACAAAAACTGCGTCCACAAAACCTGTAGTATCCTCTGGAACCGGCGACCTGTTCAGCATTGCGGAAGTTCCATTCGAGCCTGTCGAAAGTTCCTTAAAAACCATTGCCAATACACCCCACGAATACCGTGCAGCTGACAGCGAGAGCACTATTTCGGAGCTTTTAAGTGAACTCGGAAATAGCACTTCATTTTGCTTTGATACCGAAACTACTGGTCTTGATACTATTACTGCGGAATTGGTTGGTATGTCGTTTGCCAGTATTCCCGGTAAAGCATGGTATGTTCCTGTTGCTGAAAATCGTGAGGAAGCTACGGCCTTGGTTGCCAGGTTTAAACCTGTTTTCAGTAACCCTATAATTGGGAAAACGGCTCAGAACATGAAATTTGATATTGCCGTGCTTGGAAATTACGGAATTGAAATTGCCGGACCAACTTTTGATACCATGCTTGCGCACTACCTTATTGAACCTGATATGCGGCATAATATGGATCTGCTCGCCCAGACGTATCTGAATTATTCGCCTGTCAGCATTGAAGAACTGATTGGCAAAAAAGGAAAACTACAGACAACAATGCGTTCGGCACCTTTGGAACAGATTAAAGAATATGCTGCTGAAGATGCGGATATTACGCTGCAATTGCGTAATATTCTCGAACCCAAATTAAAAGAAACAGATACTCTCAAAATATTTAATGAAATTGAAATGCCGCTTGTTCCTGTTCTGGCAGGAATTGAAGCTGCCGGGGTGAAACTCGATTCAAAGGCATTAAATGAATTTTCGAAAGAACTGCACCAGGAAATCATCAAAGTCCAGGAAGAAATCTGGCAACATGCCGGTGTGGAATTTAATATCGCTTCTCCCAAGCAATTGGGTGAAATTCTATTCGACAGGCTAAAAATAGATGATAAACCTAAAAAGACTGCAACCAAACAATACCAGACCGGTGAAGATGTGCTGCAAAAGTTAGTTCATAAGCATCCGATGGTTCAGCTGATTCTCGATTTTCGTGGCTTATCAAAACTGAAATCTACGTATGTGGATACATTGCCGTTGCTTGTAAATCCGGTTACCGGTCGCATTCATACCAGCTATAACCAGGCTGTTGCGGCTACCGGAAGGCTAAGTTCAACTAATCCGAATTTGCAGAATATTCCCATCCGCACCGAGCGTGGCCGCGAAATCCGAAAAGCATTTGTTCCCCGAAACGAGGAGTACACATTGCTTTCCGCCGACTATTCGCAGATTGAACTCCGCATTATCGCGTCCATGAGCAATGATGAAGCTATGAAAGAAGCTTTCCGGCAGGGATTGGATATCCATACTGCCACTGCTGCTAATATTTATAAAGTTCCCCTCGACCAGGTGGATCGTGATATGCGCCGGAACGCCAAATCAGTAAACTTTGGGATTGTTTACGGTATTTCAGCATTTGGTTTAAGCGAAAATCTCGGCATTCCCCGCAAGGAAGCGGCAGAGATCATTGATACTTATTTTGCAACCTTTCCCGGGATTAAAAAATTTATGGATGGCACCCTGGTTTCAGCCCGAGAAAAAGGATATGTGGAAACACTTATGGGCCGCCGCCGCATTATCCGCGATATTAATTCAGCCAATGGCGTTATGCGCGGCTTTGCCGAACGAAATGCCATCAACGCTCCTATCCAGGGTTCAGCTGCCGATATGATCAAGATTGCCATGATCAATATTTACAACGAATTCCAGAAACGTAAACTTCAGAGCCGTATGACCATGCAGGTGCATGACGAACTTGTATTTGATGTGTATAAACCCGAAGTGGACCAGGTGAAACAGATAGTCGGCGATTTGATGCGTACCGCGTTACCGCTTGATGTTCCGGTGGAGGTGGAGATGAATACAGGGGATAACTGGCTGGCGGCGCATTAGGAATTTCTTAAAACATAGTATAAATGACAAAACACTGTCCATATCTATAAAATTTCGATTATAATCGAAACATTATAGATTTTCACAAAATGTTCGACTATAATCTCACGTTCCTTTTTAGAAGACCTTTGCCATCATTCAAGTTCATGTTAGCCGTAAAGCAATTACAGGAACAAAACAACTCGGGAAAAACAAAAAACAGGGGAAGGAAATAATCCAACCCCTGTTTGTATTTAATGAAGATATGGTTATTTCTTTGCAAATTTTACAGGCAAATTAAAAAGCACATCTACAG
>JAIFMH010000007.1 GCA_020048595.1 Bacteroidota bacterium
ACGACTTAAAGGATGTTGAAATATGTACCTACCAAGGGAAAATCAGTATCGAAATTGAATCAGAGAAAGAGGAATCGTCAAGCAACTCGGCTCAATGCGATAATGGGATCATCACTACTCAAATCAAAATCAAATCAAAATCAAATCTGAATTGGCACCTGAATAAAAATGGTCTTAAAAAAGGCGATGGCGATGTGAAATACGACCTGAATGAAAAAACCGAAACAACCATCAATAATCCGTGCTACATATGCTCCGATGGTACAAAAACCATGGCTGTGATAAACGACACGAAAACGGTAGAGGCAAAAGTTGAGGGACTTTCGAACGAAAGTGTCTACAAAGGTCAGAAAGTGGCAGATTGTAAAATAAAGATCGTTTTTCTGGATGATGAAACGTATCATATCCTGGTTGAAGCTACTTCGCAAAAAGGAAACATGAAAACAACCAACGACAAAAAGGTTAATGCCCCTTGCGCGCAGGGTGAAAAAGAAAAACCCGAAGAGCCCCGTGACAACGAAATTGATGTGCCACTAAAAGTTATTCTGGGCCCATACAAAGGTACTGCAGAGGATAAGGTCCTCAGCCAAGACGAGACTAAAGACTTGTCGCAGGGAAAAGAGAAAACCACAGTAAAAATCAATTTCTCACTTACCAGGCAATAAATTAAAAAATGCAAACAGTGCAAATGTATTTAGTGTTTCTATTTTTTTTAGCTGCTTCAAAAACAAATACGATTGATTATCAGAATATTAAATTATATGTCTGAAATGAAATCTTGAATTATACTTTCTGTTTCTGAATAAAAATTAGTGTCAGCCGCAATGAGTATTTAGCCTGAAAAATTATCTAGTGCTTTTTGTTGTGCTTTAAAAGTTGAACATCGAACAGAATATCATATAAAAAGCAGAATTGAAATATAAACCCCGGTTACATCTAATTAAATAGTGCTATGAAGACATTTCTTACAGCCTTGGTCATACTATCTTTCTGTGTGCCGGTTAATGCACAGGTTCGCCCCGAGGCATTTATGGGGATGCTCCCTTCGGTTCCCGGAAATATTTGCAGCGATGCCAACAAACAGGATAAAGAAGAATTCGTCGCTAAAATTGATGAGATTAGTGCGTTACTGCAAACCGAATTAGATCGCAGAAGTGAAAATCAGGATGCTGATTCTGATGCCAATGAGCAGATGCTGATTTCAAATACGGTCAAAAAATCCGGTATTTCTCCCGAATTGATACAACAGTTAATGGCTCTAGAACAGCAGAGTGAAGGAGCTACCGGTGAGGAAAAAGAAGCTTATGAAGCACAAAAAAGAGCCATTACCGACCAGATGTTGCAGCAAAGCAAGAATATATCGTTGGGGGAGCTTGATAACCTGAAAACGATGGATTCGGCGGGACAGAAAGCATGGGCAACCGGCTATGCTGTGGAAGCGCAGGCAGAAGTGAATGCAGATCCTCAGAAATACAAGGATCAGAATGCGAAAGAAATGCAAAAACACAACCTGCAAAAAAAGTATAAACAACTCACGGATAGCCTGAATGCGCAACAAAATAAATATATGCAAAAGTTCGCAGAAATAGATGAAGATGAGGAAGGGAAAAATTTATTGGCCATAATTGAGGGAATAAGGGAGAAGATTGCTGATCTTTATAACGAAACCGCGAAAGCTGGAAGGAGTCCTGATCAACAAATACTTGTTGCATTGCGAAGTGAGATGTATTTAGCAAAGGTAAGTTACTGTAATGTACAAACTCCTAAGTATATTAGTGTGCTTGACGAATACAAATCGTTTATCCAATCATCTATGCCGGCATATTATCGTCTTGAAAAATTAACAAACGAGGTGATGAAAATGCAAACCGGAGTGAACAACACACCTGAACCCGGTCAATTTGGATTGGGCAATGTCTCAAGTTATATAAAACGTTTATTAGAAGCCTGCAAATACAACCTCTATGGACCGGAAGACTTAACAATTGGATAGAATGCGAAGCCATTTTACCTGACTATTTAATGAACCCCTTAACTAAGATTTAATGAAGCTCATTCTACCATTGCTCATTTTCTTCCTTATAAGCCTGGTTTTGGTAGCCCAGAATACCAATACTGAGGCCGCACAGATCAAACAGGAAATGGCTGCAATACGGCGGTCGACCAACTGGAGTGATCCTGCGGCTGCAAAAGAAGCCAATGCAAAGCTTGAAGCTTTAGGGGCTAAACTTACCCAGGCACTGCGCAAGAATAATGCAGCACAGCAACCTGCGCAAGGGAACACTGAAACCTCATCGGATGCTAAGGCCGAAATGGAAATGCAGCAGGAGATGGATGATTACAGCAATAAATTATGGAGCCAGATGATGAAAATCGTTCGCGAAGGAGATGAGGGCAAAATGGATTTGGCTGAACCGCTGCGGCAGGAAATTGCAGAGGATTACAGGGAAGCCGAAAATCCAACAGTAAAAAATCAGGAATACCTCAATGAAATGACTCTTCTCTACATCGATATGTCGTTGCCAACAGTCCAGCTTGTTATCGACCAGATGGAGAATTACAAAGCGATACAAACTTTGGTCATCACCGGAGGGAAAAACGGGGCAGCGGTCAACCTCGAAAACCTGATGGACAAAGCTGCACACTACCCCTTACAACAATTGTATATCATTAATTTTAAGGGTTTTGTCACTAAGGTTCCCGCAGGCATCAGCCATTTTCGGAATCTGACTTATCTGGCTCTTTACAACAACAAAATCAGCCAGCTTTGCCCTGAAGTCAGCTCAATCACTCAATTAAAATCGCTTTATATTGATATGAACCCAGTTGTTGCTTTATTGCCTGTAATCGGAACACTCAATAATCTGGATACGCTTAGTATTGCAAAAACACAGATTACGAATGACGAAATTAACCGGATAAAACAACAGTTACCCAACTGCAAAATTATACAGCAATGAAAAGTCCGACTATTATACTGTTACTTTTACTCGTGATAGGAGCAGAATTCGCCAATGCCGCAAGTGCCAGATTCTATATAACCACCTCAACTACCAATGAGTTGGAACAAACATACATGGACGATTTTCAAGGATATGTAATTGAATTAATCAGAGAAAATTACTCATGTGCATCAATTCAAACAGCCTCAAACGTTGCTGCAATGCTCAGTCGCGAAAAAGAACGTCAGTTGGTAGGTGTAGGAAAGGAAAATGCTGTCGAAAATATTGGTGAGTCGATGATTTGCGATTACCTGATTAGCCTGAATATCCAAATGAAGAATAATGTTGCTAACATCGTTGCTTTCTGTGCGAATCCAAAAACAGCTAAAGTGTTATCCAGGGCATCATCCCGAGCAGAGGCTGGCAATGTTCTGAAAACAATTGATAAAGTTGCCCAACAGTTGATTGACGGACTTAAAGAATACGAAATATGCCCGTTCGTTGGCCCGGTTTCAATTACACTAAATTCAGAACTTGATTCAACAAATACCGTTGATTATGGTGTTTATTGCAATCAGGCAGATCAGCAGTTCCATCAGGAAATTGTTATCCACAACACAACCCAAAGTGAGTGGAAGCTTCAAAGGAAACATCTTCTCAATGCAGAAGGATTAAGAGTGTTTTACGCTGAAGGAACTATGACTTTCTCCTTATCTGAGCAGTCGAAAATAGTGGAAGAAAACGGCTGTTACAAATGCACTTCGGGGAGGGAAGGCGGACGCACCTACACACAAACAAGTTCAATGAGAGTTAACGGCAGCGGCCTTTCCATGAAAAGCATGCTCGATGGGAAACCAGCATATGACGCCGGTATTGAACTCAAATTTCTGGAAAACGACACCTATTTCGTTATCGTGAAAGGTACTTCACAAGCTGTAAGCGGGCAGGAAAAAGTAGGTATCACTGCTACTGGTACTTGCGATAACCTACCTCAAAAAACAGAACAAGTTCCCCGGGAAATCACAATTCCGTTAAAAGTAATCTTTGGGCCATATCCGGGCACGACAACCGATAAAGTGTTGCAGCTAACCGATACCAAAGAAACAAACAACCCGGTTACTAACGAAAAATCAACAATTACCATTGATATTTCATTAACACGAAAATGATATGCATTCGAAACCTCATAAAATGATTTCTTAATAAACAAACAATACTAATCTCTCAATTAACGCAAAATGAAAAAAAACAACCTTCTTTCTTTAGCCATCATGGCTTCCCTGGTAATGCTTTTCTCCTGCAAAAGCAAAACTTCTGAAACTGCTGCTACCTCTGAAAATCCGGCAGCATCCGAAACAGCAACTCCCAAAGGCAAGTATGCCATTAAATCGGGCATTGTCGAATACAAAACCCAGATGATGGGCATGGATATGAAACAGACGCTTACTTTCGACGATTATGGTCAAAAAGAAGCTACTGATATGGAAGCGGAAATGATGGGAGTAAAAATTCATACAGTTACCATTACCAAAGATGGCTTTATTTATACACTGGATATGGAAAAGAAAACCGGAACCAAAATAAGCGGTAAATCGCCGGATATTGATTTTGAAAACCTGAGCGAAGAAATGGTTAAGGATATGAATCTTAAAAAAGAAGGTACCGAAGAATACCTGGGCAAAACCTGCGAAAAAATGAGCATCGACTATACTAAAATGAAGATGAAAGGCACTTTCCTGGTTTACAAAGGAGTCGCACTTAAATCAGAAACTGATATGGGAACTATGAAAGTGAACCTGATCGGTGAAAAATTTGAAGAGAATCCGTCAGTTCCTGCCAGCAAATTTGAAATTCCTGTAGATATAAAAATCATTGAAAATTAAGATCCGGATTGCATTCCGGCAGATCAGGAAACTAGTAGACACTTTAAAGCCAACTCTTTTATTGTCTTTGTAATTAATAGTATAAACAGACTTTTTTTTAACCATTAAACAACTATGTTATGAAAAACAAATCAGTTCTTTTTTCTTTATGCGTTGTACTTATCGCAACAATTGGCATCGTAATGCTCTCCTCCGGCATTAATGCACAAAAATCACCATCTGTTAAAACTAATCCTGTGAAAAACATTACAGCTACTTCTGCTCAAAGCGGGTATGTAATTACCGCAGCAGGAGTTACTATTACCAAACATGGCATTTGTATGAGCAAAGGCCCCGGGCCTACCATCAAAAATACTGTTTATGGCGCCGATAAAGCACCCGGACCAAATTTTAATGTTCAGTTAACAGGGTTAACTCCAGGTATGAAGTTGTATATCAGGTCATTTATCACCACCAGCACCGAAACTATTTATGGGAATGAAATTTCTTTTACAACCTCAGCCAAGAAATAGGAAATAGCAGTATTCTCTGAAATGAACAATAAATATTATCTGCTCACAAGACTTGTTATCAGATACTATTTTATCGCTAGCAACTAGTAATTTTCGTTAAACTATGCAACAATTTATCTAAATAAACACTCTGATCAATAGCCATTTGCAAACTAATATCTCAAAAATGAAACGAGCCATGCCAAAATATTTTGGCACAGAGGGATGATTATTCATGGCGAGTTCCATCTGACCCGTAAAAATTAAAAAATATACACATGAAACGAGCCATGACCATAAATTGTCTCACAGAGCGATGATTATCTCCATGGCAAGTTCCATGTGACCCGTAAAAAATTAAAAAATAAACACATGAAACTATTTTTTAACGTACTTCTTATTACTCTTGTGACGAGAGGGTTGTATGCGCAAAACGAAACAAACTGGCTTCCTGATCAACCGGGAAAATGGTCGTATCATCATAAATTATATGGCCCGATTGAGGACTATAAACTTTCAACTGATGAAATTTCCAGCTTCAAACACAAGATTGATACTATAATTGAAACGCTCCATCAAAACCCGGTTTTAAATAATCCGGTTGGGTTTGAACCTTCAGTTAATGTCAGGATTATAGATGAAAACGTTGGGTTTGTGCATGCACCTTTGACAAAATTAATTGTTGGTGCGAGGATAGCAATACAGTTCTGCCCTTATTTTAAGGATGAATCCGGAAACATTAAAAAGCACTGTATAGAAGTTTCGAGTTGTGAAATATCATCCAATTGCCCGAAATTTACAGCGGAATCCTATATACATTTCAAAGGCGGTGGATACCACGAAGAGCTGTCTGATGCTGCATTAAAGCTTAACAGAATATTTTTAAAGCCCTCGATTGTAAAAGAACTGGCCGAAGGCGTTACAGCCTATAGTAATGACAAAATTATTATTGCCGGCACACAGCGGCCCTACTGGATTCCGGTTACAATCGGTGAGCTTTTTGAGCTCAATATGAATTATTATGAGCTTTGTTATAAATTCAGCGATAATGATGAAGGTTATTTGGCCGTGATAGATGAAATAAAGAAAGAAAAAGCAGCCTTTTCTCCCGAAGAACTCAATCTTCCTGCCTATCGGGACAACAGTAATATCTCATCCATAACAGCCGATGCCAGCGGAAATCAGTATATGCAGTTTAATCCTCATTATTTTGACAAATCGCTGCCGCGCACCAATGTACAAATACTTACGGTGCACACTCTTACAGAAGCTTTTACTGGCAATTGTGAGTACACGGATTTGGCTCATATCAGGCACTTTGAGTTCGTTAAACAGTTTGATTTCAATGCCTTGAAATCGTTGCTTGATGTAAAATAATAATAGAAAAACCATGAAACGAACCATGACAATAAATTGTTGCACAGAGAGATAGATTATCCATGGCGAACCTTTAGCTCACGCGGTGCACTGAGCTTGCCGAAGTGAACACCTTTAAATAAAACTAATTAAGATGTGAGTAACCTAGCGAAGCGATTTCATTAACACCTTTGAAATCAATTAAGACGTTAATAATTCCATCTGACCCATAAAAAAAAATAAACACATGAAATATCTTCTGCTGCTCATTCTCTTTCTAAATATTACTGTTTTTTCTTTCGCTCAGCCCGATGAAATAAAACGCATTATGGCAAAAGAAAAAACCGGCGAAGACCTTACTGAGGCCGAAGAGGCTACTATGGAAAAATGGTTCGACGAGATGGATAAAAAAATGGAACAGCAGTCAAATTCCAACGGTAAGCAGGGTTCAGCTAATATTGGGGTGAAAAAACCGGAATGTCCGCCAGCCGCAAAGGTTCCGTTTAAGGTTGTTGATCTTACCCGCGAAAGCTATATTGCCATGGCTAAAGGGCTTATGGCGGTTTATGGGCCAAAGTCCGGCGACTTGCCTGGTTTGAAAAAGTTGTTGGAGACTTCCGAAAAACCTACTGATGGAGCCGATATGGGAGCCATGTTCAGGATTGCCGGTGCCGGTTCAGCCTCTATTTATGCGGCTTCGTGGAGCGCCACTCAAAAACCCGACGATATACTTACCGCTAACAACCTGGGTGTTGCCTTAAAGGATATGGGCGAATATACCAAAGGCATTCAGGTGCTACGCTATGCCGACAAACTTAAACCCAATATAGCACTTATCATTCTAAATATGGGATGGGTGTATCGCGAAATGGGATACCCGGTTCAGGCAAAGCAGATGTTCGAAAAAGCCTTAAAAGCAGCTCCCGAAATGACATCTCCTTACCTGGGTTTAGGGCTCATTGCCAAATGTGAAGGCAATAACATAAAGGCGGAAGAGTATTTGAGAAAGGCTCTGGCCGAAAATTATTCCGCAGTAGGGTTTGCGGCTTATAAGCAGGCAAAAGCCGCGCAGCCTCCTAAGACGGAAGGCGACCAGGGAAAGCCGCTCACAAACGAGAAAGGGGAAGCCGGCGAAGTGGAAGTTCCTGAAATGCCTGTGTATGAACAAATGGAACGCACCGCATCTCAAAAAGAGCAGGTTCAGAACTATATGAACAGGCTCGACTCTCGTATGCAACGATTGATTGATGAATACAATTCAGTACTGGCGGTCGTAAAAAAACAACAGGAAAAAGCACTGAAAGATTCTGATAATTCCATGGTTTTCAAGCGTGATTTTGCCATGGAACTGATGCAATTTCAGGATGTAACAGAACTCCTTTTTGGCGAAAACAGCAATTACGGCAAAGCAATAACGAATGGTGGCAAGCTGCTTGAGCAAAATACAATCTTTCTAGAAAAAGACCTGCCTGCCATGCAGCAGCATATGGAAAAGGTTTTACGCCTGCAGGATCAGCTCCTCAAACTCTATGAAGACTTGACGGCTTGCGGCGATAATGAAGTTTGCCAGAATAAAGTAA
>JAIFMH010000319.1 GCA_020048595.1 Bacteroidota bacterium
CCAATGGCAGAAATAAGAAATAAAACTGCTGCCAGGATAAGTCCTTTTTTACGTCCCAGTTTAACACTTACAACTCCACCGGCAAGCCCGCCAATAATACATCCAATCAGTGCCGACGAAACCAGGAATCCATGCCAGGAGTTAGCTATAGTTTCGGACCAGTTATTAGGATCAATAAATACTACTTTCAATGAGCTTACCGTGCCTGAAATCACTGCGGTATCATACCCGAAGAGAAGTCCGCCAAGCGTAGCTATAAAAGTGAGGACAGTAACATACCATAAATTACCGCCACTTTGGTTCAGGGTCTGGATTTTGCTGCTCATATCAGATGTACATATTTATCAGCTGTTCGTACATTTCCTGCTTCCCGCTGGTTGTTTGAGGCTCGCCTAGCGAATGAGCTATGGTTCTCAGATCTTCGAGTTTCAGCTTCCCGTCTTCAAACTCTTTCCCTTTTCCTGAATCGAAGGAGCTGTAGCGCTGTTTCCTGAGTTTCAGGAAATCTGATTCTTTTAAAATCTTTTCAGCAATCAGAAATGCTCTTGCAAACGTATCCATGGAAGCAATATGAGCGATAAAAATATCTTCGAGATCGGTTGAATTTCGGCGTGTTTTTGCATCAAAGTTAATACCCCCGGTTGTAAATCCGCCTGCCTGCTGAATTACGAGCATAGCTTCAACGGTTTCATAAATATTGATAGGGAACTGATCGGTATCCCAGCCATTCTGGTTGTCGCCACGGTTGGCATCAATGCTTCCAAGCAATCCGGCATCGGCAGCCATTTGCAGTTCATGCTCAAAAGTATGCCCGGCAAGTGTAGCATGGTTTACTTCAATATTCAGTTTAAAATCCTGGTCGAGGCCGAAATGCCGAAGGAATCCGATTACAGTTTCAGCATCAAAATCATATTGATGCTTGGTGGGTTCCATTGGTTTTGGCTCAATAAGGAAAGTCCCTTTAAAACCTTTGCCACGGGCATAGTCGCGGGCCATGGTCAGGAAACGGGCCAGGTGTTCTTTCTCGCGTTTGGTATTGGTATTGAGTAACGACATATACCCTTCGCGGCCACCCCAGAACACATAGTTTTCGCCGCCAAGAGCTATAGTTGCATCTATGGCATTTTTAACCTGCGCTCCGGCATGAGCAACTGACAGAAAATCAGGATTGGTGGAAGCACCGTTCATATAGCGGGGATTCGAAAATACGTTTGCAGTACCCCAGAGTAATTTTATTCCGGATTCCGACTGCTTGGTTTTCGCATAATCGACAATCTGAGCAAGCTTATCTTCAATTTCTTTAACACTGCCATCACCGGCAATATCGGTATCGTGAAAACACCAGAACGGAATTCCGATTTTACTCATAAACTCAAAAGCGGCATCCATCCTGTCGCGGTTGCGTTGCATTGGATCAGCAGATGATTCCCATGGAAACCTCTTAGTTCCCGGACCAAAAGGATCGCCGCCATCGCCGCATAGGGTGTGCCAGTATGCCATGGCAAAACGGAAGTATTCTTTCATGGTTTTGCCACCAACCATTCTGTTTTCATCATAATATCTGAAGACTAGAGGATCTCTGGATTCAACACCTTCGAATTTAATTTTCCCGACACCGGGGAAGAATTCTTTATTACCGATTATTGTGTTCATGTTTTTATATTTGTTGGTTTTGTTTTCGTAAATCGTTATTCGTAAATCGTAAATCGTAAATCATTTTTCACTCTCAATTATCCACTAACTTTTTCTCCCAACTCTGATATGCATGGGTAAGAAGTTGAGTATCGGCTGATGGGTCGATTGTTTCAATTTTCGTTAATCCGGCAAATGCCGTGGAAAAATCTTTATAAATTCCGGCGCCGATTCCGGCTCCCCGTGCAGCGCCCTGTGCACCATCGGTATTGTACAATTCGATAACAGCGCCCGAAATATAGGCCAATGTCCGGCAAAAAACCGGGCTCAGGAACATATTGGCTTTTCCTGCCCTGATCACCTTAACATCAACACCCATTTCCTGCATTACCTTAATGCCATAATACAACGAGAATGCAATTCCTTCCTGTGCAGCCCTGAACAAATGCGCTTTGCCGTGAATATTAAAATTCAGGTTGTGAATGCTGCATCCGGTTTCCACGTTTTCGAGCACACGTTCGGCACCGTTTCCAAATGGAAGTATTAGTAATCCATCGGATCCCGGATTTACAGTTTCGGCCAATTCATTCATCTGTGAATAACTCATGCTTTCACCTGCCACTTTTTTCATCCACGAATTCAGAATTCCTGTTCCATTAATACAAAGCAGAATTCCATTGCGTATGCCGGTGGCTGAATTATTTACATGCACAAAGGTATTCACCCGCGATTTCGGATCGTATTTAACCTGGTCGCTAACGCCATACACAACTCCTGACGTGCCTGCTGTTGCAGCTATTTCACCCGGATTGAGCACATTGAGCGAAAAAGCGTTGTTGGGTTGATCGCCGGCACGGTAACAAACCGGTGTACCCGGTTTTAAACCAGTTTTTGCAGCTGCCCCGTCAGTCAGCAGTGCCTGAATCCCAAAGGTCGGAGTGCAATCAGCCAAAAGATCTTTATCCAAACCATATGTATTCAAAAGAAAATCAGCCGGTTCCCGGTTTTCGAAATCCCAGAAAATCCCTTCGGATAATCCGGATTCTGTTGTTTGTATCACACCGGTAAGCTTTGCGGCAATATAATCACCGGGAAGCATTATCTTATAAATTGAACTGAAAATTTCGGGTTCATTCTCTTTTACCCATTTCAGTTTCGAAGCGGTAAAATTTCCCGGCGAGTTAAGCAAATGTGATAAACATTTTTGTGCGCCTAATTCCCGAAACGCATTGTTCCCGATTTCAACTGCGCGGCTGTCGCACCAGATTATCGAATTCCGAAGAACGTTCAAATCCTTATCCACACAAACCAATCCATGCATCTGGTAGGAAATGCCTATGGCTTTGATCTCAGCTGTTTGTATGCCTGCTTTGCTGCTGACTGCCTGTATCGCTATTTGCGCATGTTTCCACCAAATTTCGGGATCCTGTTCAGCCCAGCCGGGTTTAGAAGTAAGAATTTCCATTTCGGTTTCGGGCGACTGGCAGCTGGCAGTGCATAATCCTGTTTCAACATCCAGTATTGCTGCTTTAACGGATGATGTTCCTATATCAAGGCCCAATAAATACATAAGGTATTTTTTAGAAGTAAGCGTATTACAAATGTATATCAAACTCCAAATCAATAAAATAGACTATTGTGAAAAAATTATGTATTATTATGCCATAAATTGACCTCTGGAAAGCAGTTGGCAGAAAATGGTTTCTCTAACATCCGACATCAAACATCAAACACTCTTCAGGCTAATTTATTCTGCTTGCGATACGCCAAAGGGCTGACGCCGAATTTTTTCTTGAAAGCTTTTGAAAAATAAAACCAATCGGCAATGCCTACCTGCTCAGAAACGGAATATATAGCTGATTCGGTTTCTGTTAATAGTTTTGATGCATGTTGAATACGAAACTCCAAAAGATAATCATTGGGAGCTGAGCCTGTTGCTTCTTTAAATATCCGCTGGAAATTTCTTACCGACATAAAACTCATTTCGGCCAGCTGCTGAATATAGATGTTGTTATGAAAATTGGATTCAATAAACTGAACTGCCTTCCCGATCCGAACGAGAGATTTTGCTTTTGGAATGCTGATCTGGGAGTATTTACGCGAAAGGAAAAGAATTATTTCTTCAAGCTTATTCTTAAGAAACAATTCATAACCAGGCTCTTTCTGCTTTATTTCGTGTAGCATGCCATTTAGCACATATTCTGATTTTGCCAGGTCGACCCGGTTAAGATGCAGCATATTTTTAAAATGCATACGGTTACGGTAACTGGGCTCAAGTATAAAAAGCGCACTATACCCGTCAATGGTTTTAATATCATCGGAAACCAGTCCTGCACTTTTTACCGGATCAAACATTACATTGATCATTTCGGCTTTGCCTGCGTCCTTGAAATAGTGGTTCTGAAATCCCTGCAGAATAAATATATCGCCCTCACTCACTTCATATTCATTGTTGCTGATTACCTGTATGCCTTTCCCTTTAGTAATAAACACAATTTCTACAAAATCATGATGGTGTTCAATCTCGGTAAGATCATTCTGATGCGATATATTTTTCATGCGGTTAACCTTGCAAACATTAATTGCAATTGCCTGATCTATAAAATAGTTTTCGCCTTTAGCCAGTTTCATTTCCTTCTATTTGGCTCAAAAATACAAAATTTTATGCTTATTGATACAGAATGCAGATGGCAATTCCGGGTGTTTGTTTTATTGCATAAACCCATATTCTTAGGCTGAAAGAAATATTATATATTTGTGTACTTCATTTGCAGTTTTTCTTATTCCTGTTTTACCGCTTGATTGCCATAGTTTTTTTGCAATTATTTTCATTTGTACCATTGCCCGAATAAAGATTTATGCTACTTAAAGAAATCAAAACAATGCGCGAGGTTAATCGGCAGCGATAGAATTTGGAATTAGGGTTAAACCCGGAGGATAAGATAACTACGAAAAATAAAGGAATGTAGATTATTGATGCTAGTAGTTGCTGGTTGCCAACAATTTAAAAAACTAATATACACTTCATACTATGAAAATTCTGATTTTTGGATTACTAACTGTACTAACAGCAAGCATCGCATTTGGACAACAAATTGAGAAACTTGAGTTTTGTGATTGTCAAGATAAAATTGACCAGAAAATCCCTGCTTTAAATGGAGCATTTGAAAGAATATGCGATGAAAAATTAATTGAAAAGGGAGAATTTATCAATGGATTTAAAAATGGGGAATGGATTTCTTATAGTAAACAAGGAACTCTCATTCGGAAAATAAACTACGAAAAAGGGCTGTTGCATGGAAAAGCTGAGCTGTTTTATGTTGATGGCTCACCAAAATTAACGGCAGAATTTAGCAAAGGCGAAAAAATCGGCAAATGGACTTATTATACAGCAAAAGGGAAGATACTTGCAGAAGGTAATTTTGACTCAAATAAGCCAATCGGTATCTGGACAATAAATGATAAAAAAGGTAAAAATATCGTATCTCAATACGATTTCGATGCAAACAAATATCTGATTGAAAACTCAGCTCAGTTTCATAAAGATGGCGATATTATTCAAAATGAAAACACCCAGGAATGGTTTATTTTAAAATATCCCGTGAGAACTAATAAAACCGGGACAGCTCCGATAGGTGGATTTCTTTTCGCAGGAGATATTTTTGTAGAATTAGTCGAAATACCTTTGGATTATTGGGATACCTCTATAAATTATAAATACAAAGCTATTTTTACAATTTCGAATGATAACAATTCAACATTTAAATTGAATTCAATAGAACAACACATGCCTGACAGTGATCCGATTTATCCTTTTGTGGTAATGACGAATCCTGATTCAAAAATAAAACAGGTTGAGCATTCTGAATTATCAGTTAAGCTATTGGAATTTAAGATTAACGAAGCTCTAAATTTAATGCCACCCTGGATTTATGAGGACACTTCTGAAATTGAGATTTATGTCCCTTATGTAATTAATAGAATTATTAGAAACTAAAATTCAACTGTTTACAACAAAATCTATAGTAAATTGCACGACTGGCAACACATTTGAAGCTTCATCACCCGCACTATCTGTCACTTCAAAGTTTCAAAAGAATTCATTATGCATCAGGGCAGATGTATCATAGGATTGCTAAGCAGCAGGTAATGCGCTACTTGTAAGAGCTTTATCCGTTACCGGCAATAATAAAACACCAAAAAGAAAAGATATTTAAAGAATAATTTAACCAGTATAAATTCATGCAACTATGAGACAGAAAAGTATAATGACAATTCTGATAATCGGACTTTTATTTTTCGCTTCATGTAAATCATAATACATCTCACCGGACAGTTTCAAACAACAATTCGCCGGCATTGACTCAACAAAATTAAAACCGGTTGAAATGACTGGTGGTGGTTCGCTTTGGGTTACTGAACAGTATTTAGCAAATCCGATTGCTAAAATCCAATGTACCGACAAAAAGGGGAATCCGGCAGAACTTGACAACGGTCCGGCTATTGAAATCCGTTTTACGTATGGCAAAGAGAATAAACGAACAGTTTTCTATTTTGACAGAGTTTTTGTTTCAGACAGTATAGTAACAGGTGTTCCTTCACGTTTTATGCCGACAATGAGAAATACAATTCCTTTGAATGAAATAAATAAGATTGAAGTGCAAAACGGAGGAAAAATTTCAAGTATGTTAATAAATAGACTCAAACGTGAAAACACACTTGTTGCCAATAAAAGAGCCTTAAAACCGTAATATTTTACAGCAAATAACAGGTTTTGATCAACATATGAATGACTAACCTGTAGCTGTATTTCAAGACTTGACCATCAGTGCATGACATTCATTTTTCAAACATCTGCTTCATTATACTTGTTATTAACGCTTAAACCTGTATTATTAACGCTTAAACCAGTACTAAAACAAACTGATACCAGAATACCATGAAAGCATTTTATAAGCTATCCTTTAAAAAATCGGAAACCTCTGTTTATGGCGAACTTCCTGATCCTGTTGCTGAAGAGAACCAGATGCTGATTGAGGTAAAAGCTGTTTCGATAAATCCGGTTGACTACAAATTAAATAATGCCAATACCGGTTTTATGCCGGGGGCAAAATTACCTAAGATTGTGGGTACTGATTTTGCCGGAATTGTCAGGAAACCCGCAGGCGGTGACACTAAATTTAAACCAGGCGACAGAGTGTATGGAGCTACACCCATCTTTTTAGGAAAACCAGGGTCGCTGGCCGAATTGCTTGTAACAGAATCGAAAAACGCCAGGCTTATCCCGGATGGAATGTCGTTTCAGGAAGCAGCCTCACTTCCGGTTGCAGCCCTTACGGCACTAAACGGACTGAGGCGATGTGGTGTAAGTGCCGGTACCAACCTGCTTATAAATGGAGCCACCGGGGGTGTCGGCCATTTTGCAGTTCAGATTGCCAAAGCAAAAGGAGCTATAGTAACTGCATCGTGCAGTGCAGGAAACAGAGCCCTGGCTTTGCAGTTGGGAGCTGATAAAGTAATCGGCTACAGGAAAGAAGATATGGCACTGATGTCAGGCATGTTCGATGCTATACTTGATGCCTGGGGTCAGATGAAATTTAACGATATTTTCCGTTTACTTAAAAAAGGAGGCACTTATGCATCACCCCTTATTTTGCTTGCTCCTGCTTTTTTAACACAGGTAGTGTGGTTGTTTTCGCGCAAAACGATAACATCATCGAACATGCGCAAGCGGCCGGAGGATTATGAGGAAATTGAAAAGCTGTTCAGTGAGAATAAGTTAAAACCGCTAATAGAAAACACTTTCCCTTTGGAAAAAGCTTCTGAGGCATTTAAATTTGCAGAAAACGGAAAGCCAAGAGGAAAAGTTATTATTACTTTTTAATCAGATAGCCTGGAGGTATGAGTCTTTTAATTTGAAATACAGAGAGTAATGAGACAGGAGTATGCTACACTCTCAGATATCAACCATCAGACTGTTAAAACTATAACTCACAGGATTGGATAAGAAAGCCATTATTCAATTATCCGTGACGTTTAAACAGGATAACAAACATTCAGCCGGCACAGGCAAGTGTGAGATTAAAAAAAATTCCCCGCTGAAAACAGCAGGGAATTTTTATTTAATGTACCCCGGGCCGGAATCGAACCGGCACGAACAGAGTTCATCGGTTTTTGAGACCGACGCGTCTACCAATTCCGCCACCGGGGCAAACTGGAGTGCAAAGGTAATTATTTTTGTCACTCCACATTATAAGATATTCGTTTTTTTGAAAGTAATCTATTTCAGAGTCTTGAACCCTTCAACGCGAAGGAATTTGAACGCGAAGCATTTGAACATTGAACAACTCAAGCCTCCAAATTCCTCTCTATCTTTCCTGTACTATCCAAACTTATTTTATCATTTTCAGGAAGTTAACCTCCTTTTCGGTAAGGAAACGCCAGCGTCCACGTGGTAAATCTTTCTTATTCAGACCTGCAAAGATCATCCTGTCGAGTTTTACTACTTCATAACCAAGGGCTTCAAAAATACGGCGGACAATCCGGTTTTTACCCGAATGGAGCTCAACACCAATTTCCTTTTTGCTCTTTCCGCTTTCGTCGTACGAAATCTCGTC
>JAIFMH010000330.1 GCA_020048595.1 Bacteroidota bacterium
CCCGGTGAAAAATGTGCCATTTATAAAATTGACTTTCCGGGTGCCGGCAACAAAAACCTATTGATAAGCGGCTCTGATGACTTGAAATGTAGTTTTGATAGCCAGGGAACATTCGCTTTTCAAGAGAAGACCGGAGAAACGTCCAAGGGACTAAATCCTGTCAAAATGATAATTACAGTTTATGTTTATGGTGAACTATGCGATAACAACAATGATCTGATTAAAGATGCTTCAGTAAAAATTCAGAATGGAAAGTGTTCGGTTTCATTCTTAAATGCTGCCCCTGCTTCAGTCCTCGTCAGATATGCTGTTTCGTATATTAGCCCTGAACAGGCAAAAATCAATTTTGACAAAGAATTAACGAATGTCACTTTCGACGATCTGACACGATCAGGAAAAAAGGCCTGGGGAAAAGTTATCAATCAGATTAAGGTAAAAGGAGGAACGGAAGCTCAGAAAAGAACTTTCTATACATCTTTGTATCGTACCTACGAAAGAATGGTCAATATCAACGAAGGTGGCAAATATTTCAGCGGATATGATAACAAAGTACATGAGAGTAACAGACCTTTTTTTGTAGATGACTGGACTTGGGATACCTATCGTGCCCAGCATCCTTTGCGAACGATTCTTGATCCTCAGATGGAGAACGATATTCTGAATTCCTACACCCTGATGTATGAGCAAAGTGGGTGGATGCCAACTTTTCCCCAAGTACATGGAAATCATATGTGCATGAATTCATATCATTCTTCGGCTATTTTTATTGACGGCTATCGGAAGGGACTGAAGGACTATCCTGTTGAAAAAGCTTATGAAGGGATTAAGAAAAACCTTATGGAAGGATCTTTTATTCCATGGCGACAGGGAACAACAAGGCGGCCGGTTGACGATTTCCTGCATGAAAATGGATACTTCCCTGGTCTGTACCCTAATGAAAAAGAGACTGATCCCCAGGTCGATGATTTTGAAAAACGCCAGCCCGTTCCGGTGACTTTAGGTATAAGTTACGACTTCTGGACTTTGGGTCAATTGGCCATGGAGCTTGGTAAAACTTCAGATTTTGAGAGATTTTCTCTGGCTGGCTCCAACTACAAAAATTTATGGGACCCACAGCAAAAATTGTTTATGCCCAGGGATAACAAGGGAGAATGGATTGATATTAATCCCAAATCCGATGGAGGCAAGGGCTACCGTGAATATTTTGATGAAAACAATGGTTGGACCTATGCATGGGATGTTCAGCATGATATTAATGGGTTGATCACTTTGTTGGGAGGCAAGAAAGCTGCAGAAGAACGTCTGGATCAGATGTTCAGGGAGCCACTGGGAATGAAGAAAAGTGAGTTTTATGTGGACGGATCAAATTCAACGGGGATGGTTGGCCAGTTCTCCATGGGGAACGAACCATCATTCCACATACCTTTCTTATATAACTATTTCGGGGCACCATGGAAGACTCAGAGATACACCCGTTTTTTACTTGATGTCTGGTTTAAAGATAATATCTTCGGAATGCCTGGTGATGAAGATGGTGGCGGAATGACTGCTTTTGTTGTTTTTACCTCAATGGGATTATATCCTGTTACTCCCGGCCTGCCATATTATAATATCACAAGTCCGGTATTTGAGGAAACAACTATAAATCTTAAAAATGGTAAGACGTTTACAATTCTTGCCAAAGGTGCCTGTCGAAAAAACAAATACATCCAAAAAGCCTTTTTAAATGGTTTGGAGATTAGCAAACCGTTTATTACTCACAAACAAATTATCGATGGAGGAACCCTGAAACTTATTTTAGGGGAATTACCCAATAAAGAGTGGGGAAAGGACGCTGAGGTTCCTGAATTACAATCTTCGCTTTTATCAAAAAATCATTAATTAAAAGTCTTGACTTAACAAGATTTTTGGGATTATGTATAAAGGTATTGAAATTGTTTCCTTCATTGGCTTCAATTTTAATAATTCAGGATGATTAATCCAAAGCATAAAATATTCAGCTTGGCTTGTAATATTAAAAGGACAAGTATTGAAAACCAGCAGTGTAACCCCAGTCCTCATTGAACCCTGGTTTTTCTTGCCAATCACCGACCCCGGGTTCGGTGCTGATTGAATGCAACTAGGGTTTTACCTATATTATTAATTTCAAAGAATAATCTTCTTTAATCAGTGAGGTTTTCAGATTTATAGACCAATTCAAACTTTTTATTTAGTAACTTTAATTCTGTTAACCTTATATTAATTGAAAATTAATAGTCAAAGCCTTTCTTTATCAAATAGATCAATTGGAAGATAATATGAGCAAAATCATTTGTCGTTTTAATAAATCCTTAGCAATACTAAATGGTTTTATTTTTTGTTTCAATTCTGTATCCATTGGGCAAGAAAGAGCAAAACCAAATGTCCTGTTTATTTTTACTGACCAGCAGCGGTTTGATCCATTGAGCATTGCAGGTAATCAGTTACTCATAAATTATAAGATATCAAAATGAAACCAAACTATTGCTGCAATATCTTGTTTTTGACTTCTTGTGGCTTTATTTCCACCGCTACACCAGCTCAGGAAGCTACACGGCCTAATTTTCTGATTATTTTGGCCGACGATTTAGGGTATGGCGACCTGAGTTGTCATGGTGGTAAAACACCTACACCTAACATCGATAAGCTTATCAATCAAGGCATTGAATTTAGTAATTTCATGACTTGCCCTGTCTGCAGCCCTACACGTGCGGGCTTACTTACCGGCCTGAATCCGCTTAGAACCGGGCAAGGGCCAAATACTGACGGACAGATGGCTACCAGCATTCCTACATTGGGTAGTGTATTTAAGCAAAATGGTTACAAAACCGGACTTTTTGGTAAGTGGCACAACGGTAATGCTCCCGAATTTTACCCTGAACTTCCACATGTAAACGATTATGGATTTGATAGGTTTGTTGGGTTTTATGGTGGTGGGTGTGACTATTATACAAAAGTGTGGGCTAATAAACCAACAAGCCCCAATTGGTATCACGACAAAACTGAGATAAATAATGAATTTGAATATTCTACTGATTTATTGACACGATATGCGCTGGAATTTATTGAACAAAACAAAACAAATCAATTTTTAGCTTATGTGCCGTTGAATATTATTCACAGCCCACTTCATGTAAAGGACATTGATCTTCAGCGTGTGCCGGCTTCAATCCTCCAGGCCACAGGAGGCCCGCTTCGTACATGGAAAGAGTATTACAAATTGTTTAATGATGGTGATACTCCGGAAATGAATACCATGTATGCCCAGCTAACCGGCGATAATTCCATTTTTAGCATAACAGGAACATTAAGCACTTCGGAACGCCAGGTGCTGTATTCTGCAATGCTAATCAACCTGGATGATAAAATTGGCGAGATGATGAAATATTTGGAAGACAACAATCTTGCAAATAATACCGTAGTTCTGTTTTTTTCTGATAACGGAGCAACACCTGATGGCAGAGGGTTACCTTTTAGTGGTAATAAACACTCCACTTTAGAAGGAGGCGTGCATGCACCAGCAGTAATACGTTGGCCGGCAGGGGGGTTGATCGGGCCAAAAGCTTTTAAACCAATGGTTGGATATCTTGATGTTCTTCCGACTTTTATGGAAATATCAGGAATATCAGCCTCTGCAACTGGTGAAATTGATGGCAGATCATTTTTACAGGAAATGAATACCAATGCTCAAACAGGTAATCGCGAATATTACTGGGTTTGGAGAGACCACGATGTAATTCGTACAGACCAGTGGAAACTGTCCAGATACATTGATCGTAGCGAATTATTTGCCATACAGACTGATATTACTGAAAGTGCTAATGTTTATAATAGTAACCCTGCTATTGCTTCAGATTTGTTGGCAAAACTTGAAAATTGGAGAGAGTCTACCGGTGTAGCCATCACACATCTGGCTCCAAATCTTGCAACTCCAATACTCCCTGCTCCAGCTAATGCCGTATTAAAAATTAATGCCGATTGCGTCGTCAATTCAAGTAATCCCGAGCCGGTTATTCAAATTTCGGGTACCGGATTTAAGTTACTGCCGGATGATTATTTACATTTCGATATAAAAGCCGAGGTTGGTAGTAAAACAGATGGATTTTATGTTACACCATTTTTTAAAAACGCAAAATACTTTACCTCTAAAAGAGGGGTTGACCAATTTGGCCGGGTCCAAATGACAGGTCCCGCACCATTGGGAGGTGCCGGTGTATGGGAACATAGGGTAATTGGAATGGGTAGTGAAGCTCCGGGCGTTGTAAATAAATTTAGTATTATTCTTAAAAAAACAGGCATATACAACTTTTATCTTGATAATCTTCAAATCAGAAGGGGAGATGGCTCTGTGCTTGATATTTGGAGCAATAGTACCAATGTAAGTTCTACTAATCCATTGTATACTATTTCAACCAACAGTGTTTTTACACTTGCAGCTTTTTATTTGGATACTAATTCCGCTCCGGAAAAGATATCTATCGATAGCCCAATAAAAATAATTTACACCAACAATGGATTTGAACTGGTTTCTTCAGCTAAAAATATCGATCACTGCTTTGTATACAGTATGGATGGTAAACTGGTTGTACAAAGTGATCCCGGTTCTAAAACGAACATGTTTAGCTTTAGTTCTTTCAGACCTGGATTTTATGTTATTTCTGCGATACTGGACGGGCGCGTTTTTAACCAAACGCTTGTAATCGGGAATAATTAATTTAAACCATAAATTAACTAATTTTATTAAAATGAAACAACTACACCGCTTCTTATTTATCCCTGGCATGATTTCCATTTTGGGGCCGACTGGAAATATTTTACAGGCAAAAGAAGGGCCAGGAGAAAAACAAAGTAAATCAGGAAACCAGCCTAATGTGATCTTTTTTGCCATGGATGACCTTAACGACTGGGTTGCACCACTGGGTTACAAGCAGGCTAAAACCCCAAACATGGATCGTTTGGCAAAGCAAGGTGTAGTTTTCACCTATGCACATTCACCTGGTGTTTTCAGCGCACCATCCCGCGCTGCTCTTATGACAGGCTTAAATGCATCAACTACCGGTTGTTATGGCGAAGACCCTTTTCAGTACGATCATCCGGATCTGGTCACTATGCAGATGTCTTTTAAACAAGGGGGATACAATACGTATGGCGCAGGTAAAATCTATCATCACCGGGGTGGATTTCTAGATCAACGCAGTTGGGATGAATATTATTCCCGAAGTCAGGAAATGAGAGACATGGGCTGGGAGATGAATGGTTATCACATGCATGATGTACCACTTCCAACCCCGTATCCATACAGTCCTTATTATACAAAAACCGGCAGAGAAGGTGGTTCCGCATTGCATCTTGAATGGGGCCCAATATCCAATGAGCAGGAAGATAAAATGGTGGATGCGATTCGAACGAATTGGGCTTGCAGTGTCATTCAGAAAAAGCATGACAAACCGTTCTTTCTTGCTCTGGGGATGTACTCTCCACACTATCCAAATTATGCTCCCCAAAAGTATTTTGATATGTATAACCGCGATTCAATCCAGCTTCCTCCTTATAAGGCTGATGATCTGGAAGATCTTCCTGAAGGAATCCGTCAAAATATGACAAACCGGTCGAAACAACACAAGGAACTGGAAGAATTAGGCGTTTTAAAGGATGCGGTCCATGGTTACCTTGCTTCCGTTTCATTTGCTGATGCTATGCTTGGACGCGTTCTGGATGCTCTGGATGCAAGTCCTGATAAAGACAATACGATCATTGTTTTATGGAGTGATCAGGGATTTCACCATGGAGAAAAAATGCACTGGGGCAAGCATACCCTATGGCAACGTACGTCGCATGTCCCGTTTATCTGGGCAGGGAAAGGGATTTCTAAAAATAAAAAAGTAAATACTTCGGTTAGTCTGATTGATATATACCCGACTTTTATTGAACTCTGCCATCTTCCGAAGGTTAACAACCTTGAAGGCGTATCGCTGGTATCAGCGTTGAAAAAGCCATCCAAATCGATCGATAGAAATGTCTTTCTTCCGAGTAATGAAAAGGGAAGTTATGCAGTAATAAATACAAATTGGCGGTATATCCGGTACATCGATGGAAGTGAAGAGTTATACAATGTTAAGGAAGATCCCAACGAATGGTACAATCTGGCAGCGGATGAAAAATACAGACCAATTATTCAGAACATGCAAAATTCAGCCCCAAAGGTTTTTGCACCCGGAGTTACACCTAAAAATGATTTGAAACTTGTTATTGAAGGGGATTCGTTTCATTGGGAAAAGAAGAAATAAATCATGAAAAGACCACAATTTTTAAAAGCATCAACATTAAAAATTTCAGATGCCGCAGGATGTCTTTTTTCAGTATTACCATTAACAGCAGTATACTTTACAATGAGTTTACATTCAGAGGCAAAAGAGACACAGAATAAACCTAATATTATTCTGATTATGGCCGATGATATGGGGTATGGAGATCTTGGCTGTTATGGAAGTAATTATATTAAAACACCGGTTTTGGATAAAATGGCAGCTGATGGTATAAAGTTTATCGACTACCATTCTAACGGAGCCGTCTGCACTCCTACAAGGGCCGCTTTACTAACCGGGAACTACCAGCAGCGTGCCGGGTTGGAAGGGGTTATTAATGCCCAAATTGATAAAAGGATTTATGGTATTGCTGATTCTGAAGAAACACTGGCTGAAATTTTCCAAAAATCAGGTTATCAGACCGGGATTTTTGGGAAATGGCATTTGGGCTACCAACCTGAATATAATCCGACACATCATGGTTTCAATGAATTTTATGGCTATGTAAGTGGCAATGTTGATTATATCTCTCATCGTGATGGAATCGGTATTTATGATTGGTGGCACAATACGGATACTTGCTATGATGAAGGTTATGTAACCGATTTAATTACGAATCAGGCTTTGAAGTTTATTGAATCCAATAAGAACAACCCGTTTTTACTTTATTTGCCCCATGAAGCTCCACATTTTCCTTACCAGGGGCGTAATGACAGAGCAGATCGATTGCCCGGATTAAATTTTGAAATGCTTGGTTCCCGTTCCGATAAAAAGCAAGCCTATAAGGAAATGGTTGAAATTATGGATGAAAGTATTGGAAGAGTTTTGCAAAAATTGAAGGATTTGAATCTCGATAAAAATACTTTGGTCTTTTTTTGTTCGGATAACGGCGCCACCTCGATGGGCAGCAATGGAGAATTGAACGGATTTAAAGGATCACTATGGGAAGGTGGTCAAAGGGTTCCTGCAATAGCATACTATCCCGGTAAAATTAAGACAAATAAAATTTGTGATAGTCCAATAGTTAGCATGGATGTATTACCAACATTGATTTCAGTGGCTGGCATTTCAAACAATGCTAAGTTCGATGGAGAAGATTTTTCGCAGCTTCTTTTTTCTGACAAAAAAATGAAAAAACGCCCATTGTTTTGGAGATTCAAGAATCAGTGGGTAGTACGCATGGGGAATTGGAAATACCTGAAAATAGAGGAATCGGAATATCTTTTTGACTTGAGTAAAGACCCTGGTGAAACAACAAATTTAAAGGATGAATATCCGGCAAAAATGGAAGAGTATAGAACTTTATTAAAGGAATGGGAAAAGGAAATGGCGAACTATTCTCAAAAAACCAACTGATCTTTCATATGGGAATCAACCAACTAAGTTTATAATGAATAGAATTATCAAAAAAATTGCAGCTTTTATCCTGATATCTTTTTTTTCGTATATTAATTCTTTTGCTCAGGAAGATTACACTAAATACATCGATCCAACAATCGGAAATGTGGCACAGTTTTTAGTGCCAACATATCCAACCATTCACTTACCAAATCAAATGATCCGTATGTTTCCTGTAAAACAGGATTATATTTCCGATCAGGTAGATGCTTTCCCTTTGCAGGTTGTAACGCACCGGTCAGCTGGTATTTTTCAAATGAGGGTAACCCTTGGTGAGATTACAAATACTTCCTGGAAACAAAAAATGAATATTGATCATGATCTGGAAGTGGTTCATCCATGGTACTATTCAACCTATTTAATCGACGACGACATTAAAGTTAGCTTTGCCCCTGGTGAAAAATGTGCCATTTATAAAATTGACTTTCCGTTTGCCGACAAGAAGAATATTCTTATTCAAAGCAAAAGTAAATTGAAAAGCACCCATGATGGTACCTCCTTTTCAGCAATAGAGGAAATAAA
>JAIFMH010000073.1 GCA_020048595.1 Bacteroidota bacterium
TTATTCAGTGCGTTCTGTTTTAATCCTGAAGCTACAATCAAAGCAAACAACGAAAGTATAATCCCCCAAGCCCAAAGCGGGAAAATTGGTGTATCCCCAGCACCGTAACTATGCATTCCTTTGGATAAATAATAGTTTACTCCCACAAAAGTCATGAGCACACTCCCGAAACCAAGTACTGATGCAACATTAAAAGCATATGCACTGCTCATTTTTGGAATGAAACGGATATGCAATACCAATGTGTAAGCGATTACAATAATAAGAGCCCATGTTTCCTTTGCATCCCAACCCCAATATCTGCCCCAGGATTCATTAGCCCACACTCCGCCCAGGAAAGTTCCGATTGTAGCCAGCACTATTCCAACTGTGATATTCATTTCGTTAATGTAAGTGAGTTCGGTTATGATCGGATCGAGAAGTCCTTTATTCCTGCTTGTTTTAAATAAATTAATTGTAAGGTTCATTAATCCGAGGAAAAATGCAAGGCCCAGGAAACCGTAACTAATAGTGAGAGTAGCTACATGAATGATAAGCCAATATGATTTTAAGACGGGTTGTAGATTTGTTAATTGTGGATCATAACTGCTGTGGCTTGCTGTCATAAGCATAAAGAAAGCCAGTAATGCGGTCGCAGCAAGAGTTATTTTCGAATAACGCACAAAACTAAAACCGGCAAGTAAACCGCCCCAGGCTACCAGTAGCAATGATTCGTATCCGTTACTCCATGGCGCATGGCCTGTTAGGTACCAGCGAAGAACAAGTCCGAATGTATGGTACAGGAAACCAAGCCCCAGCAAGCCAATAGAAATATTAAGACTCCAGGAAATGATTTTATTTCTTTTAACCTGCAGGTTATCAATAAAGGCAAGCAAAAGCAGAACCACGCTCAGCAAGGCGTAAAAATTCCGGAGTACAATGAAAATCTGCAGTTTGTTATAAAGAATTTCAGTATTGATTTTTGCATCCGAAGCGAGTAATTCAGTGCCAGCTGATGATCGCTGAATACTGGTGATGTATCCCAGTATTTTTTCTGCATTGGTATAATTACCGGAATTCATTCCGTTAGAGATTTCTGTAAAATAAGCGATCAGGATATTTCGGTAATTGAATGGATTTAATTGCAGATCTTCATTAATAATGCTGATGGCTCCGGCTAGCGGGAGAGTGGCTTCGTTATCGGCAACGCTGATCCATTTATTATTTGTCGACGTTTGATCAGGGAAAATCCGGAGCATGCTGCCGTTAATAGCCATCACAAAAATATTCATCCTTTCGTCAACCTTTATTATTTCCTTGTCGAAGCTGGTTTGTTCCGATTGCTTTTTGCGAAATGCTTCATCCACATATTTCTGCAGTTTATATTCGTTGTTGCTGGTGAAGAAATCAAGAAATGATGCGCTTTTCGAGCTGATTCCAATAACATCCTGCACAGATTTTTCCCTCACATAAATAATTTTCTGTTCTTTCCAGAAATCAGGAAAAAGCAACATGTCGATGAAGACCTGCATGGCATTCATTTCTCCTTTTCCCTTAATTGTAAACTGATCCTTGCGCGAAATCTTATGCATTACATCATAAGCCAGCGAATGAACCGGTTCAAAGCGTCCGTCGAAAGTCTGACTTAGTAAATGACCAAGTTTTTCAGCCTGATCCTCGGAAACTGGTTTTTGAGGCACCTGCTGGCCAAAGGACAATAAAGTGAATCCGAACAGAAAAACGGTAATGAGTGTCCCTGCTTTCCTCTTCTCTTTTATCTCATTTATTTTTCGGGCCAGCATATAGAAACGGGAATTCCTGTTGAATAAAGTAAGTATAAAACCTACGATAAGGAGTAAATATCCAAGGTAGGTGATTTTTGTTCCGTAATAATCGTGGTTAACTGACAGAATTGTTCCCTTCTCATCTTTGTCATACGATGACTGAAAGAACCTGTATTTATTGTAATCCAGTACATTATTCATAAAGATGCGGTGATCTTCTTTCACATTATTCCTTGTGTCAATCAAGGTAACTTCACTTGCGTATGAGGATGGACTCATTGATCCTGCATAGCGTTCGAGGATAAAATCTTTTAATTGCAATGAAAAAGGCAATTCTATAGCTTTATTTCCATAACCGATCTGAACCGGAATACTTTCAAAAGTGAAGTTTTGCATATTCATTGTATAGCCGGCACCACCAAAAACAACTGCTTCCTGCTTTTTGCCGTTTACAGTTACATCCATCAGCAAAATATTAGTGCCCCTGTCATCTGAACTACCTGCCACCCATTGTGTTTTAGCATTTTTATGAATACCTGCCAGGTGAAAAACTGATTCGTTGACAATATATACTTTATCATTTCCTATTTCGGTTGCACTGTTTTTAGAAATGGTGTCTTCAGGCTGCATTTCCATATCAGCCACAATAACATCAAATGCGGAGATAAATTTAATCACACCGTTTTCTTCGAATATTTCAACAGTGTTATTTGCACTTTTTGTATTAAACCCTATTGAAAGATTGCCGGTATTTTTATTGTGTTGATCTTCAACAAAAATAGTTTGCTGCCCATTTTCATTAACTATGATAAGTTCAATCATAGTTTTTCCATCCGGAGCATTTTCCTGGATATGCTGAATGGCATTTTGCATATAAGCCTTGAAATCAAGTTCTATTTGTCCTTTTGTTTCAGTTTCAAATTCTGCATGAAATGAGTTTTTAGTAAAGCTGCTGATGTTGAAAGGTTTGTCGTATTCTAATTTCCGGTTTTTATCCTGAACCGAAACTTTGAGATAAGGCTCGGAACTGAATATAATATTGGACGATTCACCTTCACGGATGGGCATTGAACCTTCAAATCCAAAGTAACGTGTAACTCCGGCCCCGATTATTATAATTATGAAAGCACTGTGGAAAAGTAATCCTGACCATTTTTTACGGCTCAGCAGGTTGTATTGCTTTATATGTCCGAACAAATTCAGAATCAGGAGTAAAAAAATAAGTTCAAACCATTTGGCTTTGTATACCATTTGCATGGCGGTTTGTGTATCGAACCGTTCCTCAATAAAAGTTGCAACTGCAAGTGCCAGAGCCAGAACTGAAAGCAATATGATCGTCATCGGAGACGAAAAAATGAATTTGATTATGCGTTTAATCATCATTAAATTTATTTGTAAAGCTGGTTTATTTCGTGTTTTATCAATTGGGATTCAATGCAAATGAATGTGCATAAAAATGCAATCCTATAAATTTACAGTTATCAAATGCAAAAGAAAGTTTGTTGGATTGCAGGGCCGCAAAACTACATATAAAAAACTACATATGAACCTATGTTAAAGTCTCATGTGGAAACAAACTAAAAATTGTTGTAAGTTTGACCAATCAAAACTAACTGCTTGCTCCAAGATGCAAAGTAAATCACTGAAAAAATTCATATACCTTTCAATTGCTGCTGCTGTAGCTACCATCTCTCTAAAGATGCTGGCTTATTCATTAACAGGTTCAGTAGGATTGTTTTCAGATGCACTTGAGTCGGTCGTAAACCTGATTGCTGCTGTTGTTGCACTCTTTATGATTACCCTGGCTGAGAAACCAGCTGATGAAGAACACGCCTTCGGTCATTCTAAAGCTGAATATTTTTCAAGTGCGATTGAAGGCGGGCTAATTGTACTTGCCGCATTTAGTATCATATGGGCTGCCATACCCAGGCTTGTGAATCCTCAGCCACTTGAAAATATAGGGATTGGTTTACTCGTAGCTTTGGGAGCTTCAATTATAAACCTGCTAGTGGGGCTTATTCTGATTAAAAACGGTAAAAAGAATCATTCCATAACGCTCGAAGCCGATGGCAAGCATTTAATGACGGATGTTTATACCTCCGTTGGGGTGCTAATCGGTCTGGGTTTAGTTAAATTTACAGGTTTATTAATACTTGATGGAATAGTTGCTATTGGAGTCGCTCTCAATATTTTATGGACAGGCTACCAACTAATGCGCCGATCGGCTCAAGGATTACTGGATTCAGCAATTCCTGAATCCGAACGTCTGATTATTGTCAAAGCTTTAAAACCCTATACAGAAAAGCATCTTGAATATCATTCGCTGATGACCAGGCAGGCTGGACAACGGAAATTCATATCGCTTCATCTGCTGGTACCCGGCGAATGGACAATACAGATAGGACATGATATTGCCGAAGATATTGAAAAAGATATTCGTGGTCTGTTTGATTCCCCTGTTACTGTGTTTACACATCTCGAACCTAAAGAAGATCCGGTTTCAATGCAAGACATTGGTATTGACAGGCATGATCCTTAAAAAGAATCTATACGTTATGGGGTTTTTAGCTGGATCGATGAATTCCGACTCTGTATTGAATTCTTTTTTGATTTAAGAATGAATGCCCATTGAATGACAACTCAATCCATCTAAAATCTTCAAATCAGCTCAATCCTCAACAATTGAATGACAACTAAAAAACCTACTACATCTTTACCAACCTCTGATTTCTACCCTTAAAATCCGTCCTGTTCCCCGCCCTCACCGTTTCCGGTATCTTTCGAAAGTTTTTTGTTGTAATTGTTTATCTGCATTTGGAGTCCTACATAAAATACCTGCGATTCGCGGTAGCTTGTGCTCTCGGTTGTAAATCCGTTTCCATTGGTGGTTCCATAGTAAGTCCGGGTGTTGAAAATATCAGTTAAACGGAGGCTCAACGAAAGTTTATTCTTTAAAAAATCCTGTCGGAAAGATGCATCCGCATAGTATTGCTCTTTGCGAAACTCCTGAATGGAACGGGTTGGTGCATTGTAATTGCCGATTAACTGGAAAGAGCCGTTTTCCCAAGGGAAGAATGATAAATTCAAACGTGTATTCCAGGAGAAAAGTTTTGATCCTTCGATGTCCTCTTCCGGCAGGGCGCTCATTATATCCTGGAAAAAGGAAACATTAGCATTTATTTTCACCCATTTTTGGGGGCTGAGTGTTCCTATAAGTTCCATGCCATACTTGGTGGAAGTATTGATATTCATTGGCATGGTTATAGTTACACCGTTATCCTGCATCTGTGTGATATACTCCACAACATCTTTGGTGCGGTTATAGAAAATACTTGTGGTCAATGAACTGGTTTTCCAGTATTTCTGAATTCCTAACTCCAGGGAAGTTGCAAATTCAGGTTTCAACGCTGGATTACCGGTTCGTATGTTCAATGAATCAGAGTAATCGACATATGGATTTAGTTCCCGTGGCGAAGGCCTTTCCACACGCCTGCTGTAACTGAATTGCAATTCTCTTTCTTTCCCCAGATCGTATTGAGTATGTAATGAAGGGTATAACTGGAAATAAGAACTATTGTAGTCGGAATTGGTTTGAAAAACTTTTGATTTTGTCCAAACCTGTTCAAGACGCAGGCCGGCCTGGTATTTTAATTTGCCGATTGAATTGCCATATATTCCATACACGGCATACAACTGATCAAAATAATCATATTGGTTATTCAGATCTTCCTGGCTAACCCATCCGGAATCAGTAAGATAACTATAGTCGTAACGCATCGTCATATCGCGGAATGCAGCTTTATAGCCAGCTTCTAAACGCCCGTCTTCATTCATCGGATATACGTAATTGCCTTGAACTGTCAGGCTTTTGTTCACATTCCTTGCCATATTTGATTGTTGAAATGGGTCTCCGATCGGCTCAGATCCCATGTACTGAAAATCCTGTTGATTGATATCAGTTCCGCCTTCCATCTGGTTTGAACTGTAAATAATATCATTGGTATATTCCCGCCCTTTCTGAGGGAAAAGATGCTTGTAGGAAAGCGTATATTGATTGGAATTTATACTTCGTGAACCTTCATTTTGCCTTTCAAAATACCGCAACAAGGAGTCGGATTCGTTATAATTGCTGTTCAATGTATTGCCATTTGAGATAAATTCCATATTACGGTTAATATAACTAAAAGTCAGGTTATTCCGTGTGTCAATATAGTAATCAAGTCCTCCGCTCAGGCTGTACATGTTGCGGTCCATAGTTCCTGTTTGTGATTGTTTCAGGATTTCTGTAACATCACTGAATGTGGTCGTCCTGGTGCTCTCGCCTGATGTTTTCATATGAAACATTCTGCCATCAGCACCTATAAAAACATTAAATTTATCTTTACGATAATTAAAATTAAGCGAGCCGTTGTATTTGTCGCCGGTACCAGCTGTCCCTGATATCATTCCATTAAATCCCTGCATGGCTTTCTTCTTAAGCACAATATTGATAATACCTGTAGTTCCGTCAGGGTCGTAACGTACTGAAGGATTGGTGATTACTTCCACACTTTCGATAGCGTTGGCAGGTATCTGGTTCAAAACATCGCTGGTCGAAATTCCGGTCTGGCTGGATGGTTTTCCATCAATTAAGAGTGTGATATTGGGATTTCCGCGTAAACTTACATTGCCTTCTGCATCCACCGAAACCGAAGGAACATTCTCCATAATATCAACTCCGGTTCCTCCACCTATAGCCATATTTTTATCAACCGTAATCACTTTCTTGTCCAGGTTATTGGTGATAAGGGCCTTTTGTGATGTGATTGTTACGCCGGATAGGGCAGATGAAATTGGTTTTATTGTAATATCTCCAAGTTTGATGTCCGCGTTTTTGTTGGAAATAGTAAGGTCAGGTATGGCTTTAGCTTCGTAGCCAATAAACTGAATACGCAAGTAATATTTCCCGGGCATGAGTTTTTCGAGCAGGAATTTTCCTTTTTCGTCGGTAAGTGCGCCGGTTACCATGCTGTTATCGGAAGTGCGATACAGCACAACACTGGCATATCCGACATGTTCATTGGTGGCAGAATCATGCAATGCTCCGGTTATTACGCCGAAAGCATCTTTAGGGTTTCCTCCGCCATTACCGGCTTTAGCCCCCGAAGGTTGTGCGTTAACCATTACCATAGATAAGCAAAAGGCAAGAAAAAAAAGTAGTGTTGTTCGTTTAAAGGCTTTCATAAATTAATTTAAATGCAGGTAAGACAGTTGAAGTAATGATAAGTTTAATCTCAGATTACTTTTTAACAATTTTTATTTATTACGGAGCGCGAAAGTAAACTTTTTGTAATTCCGTCAGAATTTATTATTTTAAATCAAAGTACTAAATCTGTTAAATTTGGTTGAATTGGGTCAGCGGTGGCGGAATATATCAGATTTGAAATCAGAGTTTCAAAATTTAGCTTTTCTGAAACCAGGCACTACAGGTCTATTCAATTCTGTCTTTTTCTGTAAGAACATGGATTATACTTTCAAGTTTATTCTTCAGGTCAACCAATTCTTCAATTTTCATCGTTGACGAAATAATTCCGGCAGCCATCTTTTCCGGTATGGTTGAAGCATCAACCTCCAAAAGTTTTCCTTTGGATGTGAGTGAGACAATTACTTTTCTTTCATCATCGCCTGAACGCTGCCTGTGAATAATTCCAAGTGTTTCCATCCTCTTTAATAAGGGTGTAATAGTGTTGGTGTTGAGTATCAGTTTTTTTGAGATCTCGTTCACCGAAATGGTATCCGATTCCCATAAAACCATAAGAACAAGGTATTGCGGATAGGTGATTCCAAGTTTGTCAAGGTAAGGCTGATACTCCCTGGTAATAAGTCTTGAGGTTGCATATATCGGAAAGCAAAGCTGGTTGCTGAGTTTTAGTTGATCATATCCCATCTGGCAAATGTTTTAGCAATTGAAAATGAATTGGTATTAGCTTAGTTCAGAATGCTTTCCAGGTACTTGTCGATTGTTTCGGGCTTGGTAATCGGGGAGAATCTTTTAACTGGCTTGCCGATAGAATCTATCAAAAATTTGGTAAAATTCCATTTTATTTTACTTCCCAAAATACCGTTAAGTTCACTCTTGAGGTATTTATAAATAGGATGGGAGTTCTCCCCGTTTACATCAATTTTTGAGAACATGGGAAAACTTACACCGTAATTTATAAGACAACCTTCGGAAATGGATTTTTCATCTCCTGATTCCTGGTTGGCAAACTGGTTGCACGGAAAACCCAGAATTACAAGTCCTTTGTCTTTATACTTCTGATAAAGTTTTTCCAATCCTTCGTACTGAGGCGTTAATCCGCATTTGCTGGCCGTGTTTACAACAAGTATGGTTTTGCCTTTGTAATTTTCCATTTTTATTTCAGAGCCTTGCAGGCTTTTTGCTGAGAATTGATAAAATTGATTGTTCATGATTTCTATTTATTGATTATTGTCGTTAGCGATTATGTCGTTCACGATGCAAATGTACATATAATTTTTATATCGCAAGCGATATAAAAGAAAATTTATTTTTAACGCCTGTTAAAAGATTTTTTCGTCGGGAGTTGTACGCTTTTGTCCCAAATCTCTATAGATGCGGCCAACAATTCATTAATAAGATTGATTTATACAATACCTTTGTGAAAAGTAGAGCTTCGTTGCTGCTTTATTGCACTGTATGTAAGCATTCTGCTTTGGAATTTTATTGGGGATGAGAAATCAATTTTAATTTCAAAAAATGTTGCTGCATTATGAAAAACAAGTTCAATGTCCTGCTTATTGTATTATTAGGTTTCACGCTCACACTTTCAGCAAGTAAAAATCCACGACAGATTCAGGTTAATGGAAAAGTTACTTGCGATGGGACAGGCATACCTTCGGTTATGGTAACTGATGGTGTTGCAGTTGTTGAAACCGATAGAAATGGCAGGTATACTATAGAATCTTCCTCCAAATGCAAATTTGTTTATTACTCCCTTCCATCAGCATATGAATCAACCATTCAGGATGGCGTGCCTGTATTTTATGCAGAAATTGATACATCGAAGAAAGCGCAGCAAATTAATTTCGCACTTTCGGCAAGTAAGCATTCGCAAACAAAGCATGCTTTTATATTAATGGCTGACCCGCAGGTACAGGATATTGAAGAATTTGATTTGCTGAAAATTGTAATTGATGATGTAAAACAAACAGCGGCCGGTTTATCTGCCCAAATGCCGGTTCATGCCATAGGTTGCGGTGATCTGGTTTTCGATCAGTTGCAGTATTTCGATGTTTACAAACAGGTAATCGCCCAATCCCGGCTTCCTTTTTATCAGCTAGTAGGGAATCACGATATGGATTACAATAACCGGTCGGATGAATTATCCGACAGATCTTATACTGCTGAATTTGGGCCTGCATATTATTCATTCAACAAAGGCTTAATACATTATGTAGTTCTTAAGGACGTATTTTATTATGGCGATTCATACAGATACATGGGATATGTTGATGAAAGACAGCTTTTGTGGTTAGAGAAAGATTTGTCGAAAGTTAAGCCTGGAAGTACTGTAGTTGTTTCTCTGCACATTCCCACTTTTTATGGTGACTCTAGAGAAAAGGATCGTAATTCCACTTATTTTATTTCAAATTCGGTGATGAACAGTGCTGCTCTGTACAAAATACTGTCGCCGTACAAAACACATATTCTGGCCGGGCATAGCCACACACAATGGAACACAGTGCTTGCACCCAATTTGTTCGAGCACACGCATGCAGCCGCATGTGCAGCCTGGTGGCAGGGTGAAATATGTGTTGATGGCACGCCTAAAGGATATACCGTTTATATCGCTGATGGCGATAGTCTTTCGTGGTATTTCAAAGGGGTGAATCTGGACAAAGATGAGCAATTCAAGCTTTATACAGCAGGTTCAGATACATTGTACCCCGGTTACATTATTGTAAATGTGTATAATTTTGATCCGTCGTGGACTGTAAAATGGTTTGAGAACGATGTTTTAATTGGGCAAATGGAACAATACTGGGGCGTGGACCCGCTAGCGAAATCAACCTATGTGCCTGGTAAAAACAAGAAATATTCCTGGCTTAGCGCGGGTGAAACCCATCACCTTTTTAAAGCTAAAATTCAGAATCCCGGTTCAAAAATCAGAGTGCAGGTAACTGACCGGTTTGGAAAAGTATATGAAAAAACAGAATAAAGAAAGTTATTCTGCTTTTAGTTTAGGAATAAAATGATTTGATTTTTTTTTTAAAAAGAGGTGCTTATTGGGCACCTCTTTCATTACAAACAATGTCACTTTTTCAGGATAGTACTCAAAACTGTTTCTTCCGAAAGTTTTTTTGTACAGAAGAACCAATCGTAACATTTCATTTCCTCTTTGTTTTCCATGCGGTCCTTGGCAACACCACACGAACCGGCCGGGGGAACAATTACATCATCGCCCGGGCGCCAGTCGGCCGGGGTAGCAATGGAGAAAGCATCGGCGGTCTGCATAGCGATCAGAGCTCTGTAAAGCTCGTCGAAATTACGGCCTAAACTTAACGGATAGTAGATAATAGCCCTTATAATTCCTTTCGGGTCAACAAAAAATACAGCTCTCACTGCTTTGGTGCTGCTTTCACCAGGCATCATCATTCCGTACTTTTTAGCCACTTCCATAGTGATGTCCTCGATCAACGGGAATTTTACTTCCACATCTTTCATCCCTTTGTATTCGATTTTTTCCTTAATGGTCCTGAGCCATGCAATATGGCTGTATAGCCCGTCAACCGAAAGGCCTACAAGTTTACAGTTAGCTTCCGCAAATTTGGATTCAAGACTTGCGAAAGTCATAAACTCTGATGTACATACCGGTGTAAAATCGGCCGGATGGCTGAATAAAATAGCCCAGCTTCCTTTGTATTCCGAAGGGAAATTGATTTCTCCTTGTGTTGTTACAGCCTTAAATTCCGGGGCTGCTTCGCCAATGCGTGGCATGGCAATAATTTGATTTTCGTCCATGTTGTTTAAAATAAAAGGATTAAGTTTTAATTTTTAATATTCATTATTCATTTTTTCGTTGTCTTTCCCGATGCAACTGTTTTGCCATGTTCATTTGATTTTTATGCAAGATAATTATTGCCGGATTTTAAGAGGTTAACAGTGTGCAAATTCGGGTTGGATATGCTTCGGTCTCCTGACTTCGGAATTCCGGCCTTTTTTAACCAATTCCATTCGTGTCAGAACCCTAAAATCAAGCTAAATCAAAGCGATCGAGGTTCATTACTTTGTTCCATGCTACTACAAAATCCTCAATAAATTTTCGATGTGCATCCGAGCTTCCGTAAACTTCGGCAAGAGCTCTGAGTTCTGAGTTTGAACCAAATATCAGATCAGCGCGTGTTCCGGTCCATTTCACCTCCCCTGTCTTGCGGTCACGACCGGTAAAAGTCTCTTTGTCCTCAGCTGCCGGCATCCAGGCAGTACTCATGTCGAGCAGGTTGATAAAGAAATCGTTGGTAAGAACTTCAGGTCGTTTTGTGAAAACACCATGTTTCGAGTTGTCGAAGTTTGTATTCAATACGCGCATTCCGCCAACAAGAACTGTCATTTCGGGAGCCGTAAGTGTCAGCAATTGTGCTTTATCAACCAATAATTCTTCCGTTGAAATAGTGAATTTGGTTTTTAAATAGTTACGGAAACCATCGGCTGCCGGTTCAAGTACTCCAAAAGATTCAACGTCGGTTTGCTCTTGTGGAGCATCCATGCGACCCGGAGTGAAAGGAACGGTTAATTCAAAACCAGCATCTTTGGCAGCTTTTTCAACACCTGTGCAACCTGCCAGTACAATAATGTCAGCAAGGGAAACTTTTTTGCCATTTGATTGTGTACTGTTGAATTCTTTTTGAATGGCTTCCAGCTTTTCCAAAACATTCGATAACTGAGCAGGATTGTTTGCAGCCCAGTCCTTTTGCGGAGCAAGACGAATGCGGGCACCGTTGGCACCACCACGTTTGTCGGAACCACGGAAAGTAGAAGCCGAAGCCCATGCAGTTGATACCAGCTGCGAAACGTAAAGTCCTGATTTCAAGATGGTAGCTTTTATTTTTGCAATATCTGTCTCACCAATCAATATATGATCAACAACCGGAATCGGATCCTGCCAGATCAATTCTTCTTTGGGTACTTCAGGTCCCAGGTAGCGTGTAATTGGTCCCATATCCCTGTGTGTGAGCTTAAACCATGCACGGGCAAAGGCATCGGCAAATTCGAGCGGATGTTCAAAGAAACGCCTGGAAATTTTCTCGTAAACGGGATCGAAGCGTAAAGAAAGATCTGTAGTTAGCATGGTTGGAACATGTTTTTTTGACGGATCGTGAGCATCAGGCGTAACCTTACCAACATTTTTAGCAACCCATTGATGAGCACCGGCCGGGCTTTTTGTAAGTTCCCAATCGAATTTAAACAGGTTTTCGAAGAAATAGTAACTCCATTTGGCGGGAGTCTGCGTCCAGGTAACTTCCAATCCGCTGGAGATGGTGTCGCCACCGCTGCCCGAACCAAACGAACTTTTCCAACCCAAGCCTTGCTCTTCTATTCCTGCCGCTTCGGGTTCAGGTCCAACATGTGCAACATCTCCTGCTCCGTGGGTTTTGCCAAAGGTATGACCTCCTGCAATAAGTGCCACGGTTTCTTCATCATCCATGGCCATACGGGCGAATGTTTCACGGATATCTTTTGCTGCCGCAACCGGATCTGGATTTCCGCCTGGGCCTTCCGGATTTACATAGATTAATCCCATTTGTACGGCTGCAAGAGGATTGTCAAGGTCGCGTACGCCGGAATAGCGGTCTTTATCTTCCAACCATTTTTTTTCGGAACCCCAGAAAATATCCTCTTCCGGTTCCCAAACATCAGCGCGCCCGCCGCCAAATCCGAAGGTTTTAAATCCCATCGATTCAAGGGCTACATTTCCTGCAAGGATCATAAGGTCAGCCCAGGATATTTTCCGGCCATATTTTTGTTTGATTGGCCATAGTAACCTTCTAGCCTTGTCGAGGTTAACGTTGTCGGGCCAGCTGTTAAGCGGGGCAAAGCGTTGTTGCCCGCCGCCTGCTCCACCGCGACCGTCGCCTGTACGGTATGTGCCTGCACTGTGCCAGGCCATGCGGATAAAGAATGGACCGTAATGTCCAAAATCGGCAGGCCACCAATCCTGGGAGTCGGTCATAAGATTGTGAAGGTCTTTTTTTAAAGCTTCCAAATCCAGGCTTTTAAACTCTTCCGCATAGTTAAATTCTTCACCCATAGGGTTAGATTTAGAAGAGTGTTGCCGCAGTGTGTTCAATTTTAACTGATTAGGCCACCAGTCGCGGTTTTTTGTTCCGCCTGCACCAACACTGTGTTTGCCGGTTGCTCCGGTAACGGGGCATTTGCTGACATTTGCTGAATTATCTTCCATATTTAATTCGTATTAGTTTATAAAAGAAGGATTTAGTGATTTTTATGGTTTTATTGTTGCCTGTGTTTAGTAATCGAAAAGGCCGGAAGTCAGAAGACGGAAGTCGGAAGCAATAAGGTCTCCTGAAAACCATTTTATCAAAATGGGTATCACATGTAATTCGATTAACATTTTACAATCTATTTCCTTTACATTTTATTTAAATCCAGGTTTGCGTTTCTCAGATCTCCCGACTCCCGACTTCGGTCTTCCGACCATTTAAAAACCAATTCCACTCAGAACGTGGCAGAACCGGTATTTTTCGTGAACTTTCCTATGATTTGTAGTTTGATATCATCAATTTCAAAATCAGGGATTCCTTTCTTTGCAAAATAATCTCCTATCATTTCATTAAGCTCTGTATCGAAATAATCTTCAATCCGGTCCGATTCGGCACAATATAAATGATGGTGATTTTCGGTAATAGCGTCATAGCGCATAATATCTCTGTCCGTTTTCACCTTTTTTATTAAATTGTTACTCGCCAAAGCATCCAGCACTTTGTAGACAGTTGCCGTTGCAATATTGGGGTGGTTTCGCCTGATATACTCAATAATATTCTCCGCAGTAGGATGATTATTCAGTTTTTCAATGGCTTCAAGGATGGCAATTCGCTGAGGTGTGATCTTAAGGCCTTTAGTACTCAGTTTATTGCGTATTTCTTTTGCTGGCATAGCTAATTAATATTAGATAATAATCATTCTCATTTAATAATAAGCAAAATTAAGATAAGTTTTAAGAAAAATCAAGGGTGTGTGAAAATAAATTTTAGTTGAATAGACTGGGCATCAGTAGACCTGATAATACGCAGATATTACAATGATAATGATTTAGTTAAGATTATGCCTGATTAACCCAGGGCTACATCCAGGAACATCATGGTAGCAAATCCTAGCATGGCTCCGATAGTTGAAAAATCTGTTTCGTTTCCGGTTTGGGATTCAGGGATTAATTCTTCTACGACTACAAAAATCATTGCACCAGCTGCAAAAGAGAGGGCATATGGGAGCAAAGGAGTGATAGTAATAACAAGTAAAGCTCCGATAACACCGGCAATGGGTTCAACTATTCCGGATAATTGTCCATACGTAAACGCTTTTAACCTTGTAAATCCTTCCCTTCGGAGTGGGATAGAAACAGCAGCGCCTTCAGGGAAATTCTGCAAGCCAATACCTATAGCGAGCGCAACAGCACCTGCCAGTACTCCTGCATCCGGATTGTGTGCCAGGGCACCAAATGCAACACCTACTGCCAGACCTTCAGGGATATTATGCAATGTAATTGCTAAAACCAGCAAAACACTTCGTTGCCATTGAGTTTTAATACCTTCGGCTTTATCTATTGCAAGACCCAGATGAAGGTGTGGCAATATTTTATCTACTATCAAAAGAAAAGCTCCTCCGGACAAAAAGCCAATTAGTGCAGGCAACCAGGGAGGTGAACCATTTTCTTCAGCCATTTCGATGGCCGGTTTTAAAAGCGACCAGAAACTTGCAGCAATCATTACTCCTGCTGCGAAACCAAGCATGGAATTAAGAACCCTTTTGTTGATGGTTTTAAAGAAAAACACCATCGATGATCCTAATGCGGTAACTCCCCATGTAAATAAAGTTGCGAAAAGGGCTAATAGGACGGGGTTATATTCAAGCAGCCATTCTACGTTCATCGTTCACTCTTTTTTAGATAAATAAGTTGTATTTCCAGAAAAGAAATTATTCATCAGTTCC
Source organism: Bacteroidota bacterium (assembly GCA_020048595.1). Classification (GTDB taxonomy): domain Bacteria; phylum Bacteroidota; class Bacteroidia; order Bacteroidales; family UBA4417; genus UBA4417. The sequence goes on from JAIFMH010000073.1 coordinate 14,992, forward strand.
GGAATTGATAGTATGGATGGATAAAAGTAGTTAATAATGTTATCTGATAGTAATTTGTTAACTCATTGCCTGCATAAATCGATATTCATATTTGCTTCGCACCTGCATAAATGGGTGACTACCTGGCTTGATTTACCGGAATAGAATTATTCCTCCAATACCTATATTTTATATGAATTCCATGCATTCAGCGAGGTAGGCTGTGAGTTAAGGTTAAACATGGTGAAGCATAATACTATCTGATGTTCAAATCAAAACACTTATATTACTGTAATCAAAGGTCTTTACGGAATAGACACCCTGATTGTTTTGTAGTCAGTAACCGAAAGTTGTTTAAGATTTGAATTTCTGTTCAAATATTTTGTTCTTAACTCCTCTTCCGTTCACAGGATCGGGATGCTCGCAGCTATTGATCCTGTTTTTAAGGTCACAACCCGTGCAGCCTCCACAGGCACTTGTTTTCTTTTCCCCCGGATGTACCGATCGGTACACTGACCAGGCTGTGTATGCAAGCGCTGCTAAAATGATTACCGCTACAATGATATTCTGAACCATACATCAAAAATTTAAAGTAAACTGCCAATCTGGTAAGTTGCAAACGCTACCAGCCAGGCCAAAACTGTTGTATAAACCATTGTAAAAACAGCCCAACCCCAGTTTGCTTCGCGTTTCACAGCAGCAATTACTGCAATGCAAGGGAAGTATATCAGAACAAACAACATCAGTGAGAATGCTACAAGCGGTGAAAATACTTTCTCTCCAATTCGTGGTCCGCTGGTAAATACTTGTTGCTGCAATTTGTTTTGCAATCCAACGGAGGTTTCGTCAGCTTCAAGGTCCGACTGGTATAACACACCCATGGAGCCGATCAGGATTTCTTTAGCTGCCAGGCCGGTAATGATGCTAACACCAATTTTCCAGTCGAAGCCCAGCGGTGCGATAACAGGGGTAATAAAATGCCCTATTTGCCCGATATACGATTTCTCCATGCGTTCCGACTCTCGTTCAATTGTCAGTTTCAGGATTTGAGATTCTTTGGTACTGTCGGCAACGGTTATATCATTATGAGTTTTCAGGATGGCAGCATCATATTTTGCTGAGTTAACTGTATTTCGGGGGAAATAGCCCAGTGCCCAGATCAGGATGGAAGCAAACAGGATTACTGTTCCCATTTTGGTGAGGTACTGAACGCTTTTATTCCACATATGAATACTTGTGTTGCGGAGCGTTGGCATACGATAGGGTGGGAGTTCCATTACAAAAGGAACCTCTGCTTTTTGAAAGAATATCTTTTTAAATAACAGAGCCATTGCAATAGCAAGTACTACACCAATCAGATAAATTGTAAGTAAAACTAACCCTTGCTTTACTGGGAAAAACGCCGATATCAGCAATACATAAACCGGTAACCGGGCGCTGCACGACATAAAAGGAATAATCAGCATGGTAAGCAGACGGTCCTTGCGGTTTTCCAGAGTACGGGTAGCCATAATAGCTGGCACGTTGCACCCAAAGCCCATTAACAAAGGAATAAACGATTTGCCATGAAGCCCGATTTTGTGCATCAGCCTGTCCATAATAAAAGCTGCGCGTGCCATGTAGCCGGTATCTTCCATCAGCGAGATGCAGAAGAAAAGAATAAGTATATTGGGCAGAAATACAATAACGCCACCAACGCCGCCAATTATTCCATCGATTATCAGATCGTGAAGCGCACCTTGGGGCATAAGACCTGCAATTGTATCACTAAGCCATCCCAAACCCATATCAATCCAATCCATGGGGTAACTTCCCAATGTGAACGTAACCTGGAACATAGCCCACATAAAAAACAAAAATACCGGAAATCCCAGCCATTTATGCGTTAATACCGAATCGGCATCATGTCCGGCCTTCCGTTTCTGTTCAGGTGCCAATTGATAGGTTTCTTTTAAAGCACCTTTGATAAAAGCATATTTGGCATCTGTGAGTATGGTTTCGGTTTTTTCGCTATATGCTTTTTCCAGACGGTTTTGTTCTCTTCGGGCAATCTCAATTATCGCTGATGTGCCTGGCAATTCCGAAAGCGACTTAAACGTATGCGAATCGTTTTCAAGTAATTTAATGGCCAGGTAAAGCGAATGGTAGCGGTCGGTAAGAGACTTGTCCTTGTCGATCAGGAGGGTGATGTGTTCGAGCGATTGATTTATTTCATTTCCATAATTAACATGCACATGGCGTACTGTTTTTTCAGTATCGGTATAAACCTCAATCACTTTATCCAGCAAATTGTCAATGCCTTTTCCTCTTGAAGCAACGCAAGGTACTATTGGAATACCTAGCATCTTACCCAGCATTTTATAATCAAATTTGTCGCCTTTGATTTCCAACTCATCATACATATTAAGCGCGATTACCACTTTAATATCCATGTCGATAAGTTGTGTGGTAAGGTAAAGATTGCGTTCGAGGTTGGAAGCATCAATAACATTAATTACAACATCGGGCATTTCGTCGGTGAGATGGTGCCTCACAAAAAGTTCTTCGGGCGAATATTCCGAAATGGAATACGTTCCCGGCAAATCGGTAACAAAAAGCGTATAATCGCTTTTCTTAAGCTTTGCCGTTTTTAAATCAACCGTAACACCACCGTAATTTCCTACTCTTTCATTCTTGCCTGTGGCATAATTGAACAAAGTAGTTTTGCCGCAATTGGGATTGCCAACTAATGCCACATGGATATGATGACTTTGTTCTTTGAGTGTTTCAAGGACAGTATTCGAGCTATACGTTCCATTGTATTCCTTTTCGGCCAGATCGGTTGTATCGGCCGGCAGTATTTCAATAAGTTGAGCCTCACTTCTGCGTAACGAAACCCGGTAGCCCATCAATTCATATTCGGCCGGGTCCTGCAAGGGAGCTTTCTTTATTGATTTTACCACTGTTCCCGACACGAAACCCATTTCGGTAATCCGTTTGCGAAAAGCGCCATATCCTCTTACTTTAGTTATTATTGCCGATTCACCATTTCCGAGGTCAGATAAAAACCGGTCATTGTATTCGTGGTCCATGAGTAATAAAAAGTTAAAAATTGAGGCTGAAGCGCAGAATACCAACCAGCGCGTTCGGTAATTGTTCATCGGTTCCGGCAGGATGGATTACATATTGCAGGTCAGGTTGCAGAGTCAGGTTTTCGCCGAATTGCTTTTTGTAATACATTTCGAGGGTAGTTTCGTTTTGCCTATACCCTTTTTTGAATCCGGCACTTGCAACAGCCAGCCCAAGAGCATCTTCAGGTTTTTTTTTCGAAATGCCAAAGTAATTTATTCCACCACCAATATAATAGTGATGGTTATTTATTGATGCCGGACTCAAAGCAATCTGAGTAAAGACGTCTATACTCTTTTCTCTGTCTGCCTTTTCCCAAACTGTTTGATCCGCAATAAAATAGACTCCATAATTTGAATCGAATACTTCGGATGTTTCTCCTGTTTCGGGATCCGTTTCTTTTAATCCTGAATGAAAATAATAACCAGCTTTATATGTACCGGGCAGTTGGAAGAAATCTGCTGACCAGTTGAATTCGCCTAAAATCAATGATCCATCTTCAGTACAGATATGCCAGTTTGTATTGTACACATTATGCTCAAAAGCGGTCGGGCATCCGTCGTAAATAGCCACTGACAATGAAACCTTTTCTGCAAGTTGAATTTTAGTGGTTATCCCCAGGGCTGTTAACGGGAAAATTGGTGCAGGTATATTATCCGATATAAGCGAAGGAATTCCGAATGAGCTGTTAATAAACATGCTCCCGTTATCACTTGCTGCAAATTCGATGTTCAGGTCCTGGAGTCCGAAAGTAATTTCGAACCGGTTAAACTGGTGCTTGTACCAAAGCTCATGAATGTAAATATGATCGCCGGCATCAATATTCGAAACTGCCTGAAAATCCCCGACAAGTAAGTCGGAAGGCGATTTGCCATGTGTAACGGCACCGTTGATAAAAAACTGGCCGCCTTTCCAGAGTTTTGCGTTTTGTGTGTCGAAACCTACTTTCATATTGACCATACCAAGGAATACAACTCCTGTTTTAATTCCTCCCGTCATATTAGCGCTGATATCGCCTGTGTAGGAAGCCTCGGTTGAGAATGCTTTTGCATTATCCGGTATACTTGTTTGATCCTGTTTTTCGATGTTATTGCCAGATATTGAGTCGCTTGTGTTAGCTGTTCTAGCCTTGTATGCCATAAAAAAAATCATCATTACGGAGAGTAAAAGCCCGGTTTTCATTATGCAGTGTTTGTGTGAATTACAAAGTGCAAAGTAAGAACCAGTGGCTGATGGCTGCAATCGCTTATAATAATGATTTTTTTATGTCTGTATCCCTGAAAATGGGGATGCCTGATAAAGTGATATATGAACCGGGGGAGGTCAACTCATGTGTTTATTTTTTGATTTTTTACGGGTCACTACTTGTCCCGATTTTTCGGGATGGAACTCGCCGAGAAAAATAATCATTGCTCTGTGAGACAATTTATAGTCATGGCTCGTTTCAGCTATACTAATTAAGTTGAAATCAACCTGTAACCGAAATCCCTATCAATCTGCCAATCCCAAATGTAATTGCTGCTGCTGCCAGCCCGAATAATACTTGTCGCAATCCAGAGTACCAAACACTTTTCCCTGTAAATAAAGTAATTGCTGCGCCTATCAGGAAAAGTCCCAGTCCACTCAGAACTGTACTAAACAGGATTGCTTTCATGCCATTGGTAAAGAAAAATGGAATAACGGGAATAACAGCACCCACTGCAAATAACAAGAAAGATGTTACTGCCGCTTCCATAGCTGATCCTTTTAGGTCATCCGGATTTATTCCCAGTTCTTCTCTCACAAGGATTTTATGCGCCTCATCTGTATCTAAAATAATATATGCGGCCATTTTTTTTGCCTGAACTTCAGGAATCCCTTTGGATTGATAAATCAATACCAGTTCTTTCTCTTCCCCTTCGGGATTCGATTGTAGTTCATCCATTTCGAGTTGCATTTGATTTTCGGAAAGTTCCTGCGAACTTTTCACAGATATCCATTCACCCAGAGCCATTGACAAAGCGCCTGCCAGCAGTCCGGCAAGACCAGCCAGCAGAACACCTTGTTGGCCGCTTGTAGCACCGGCAATTCCCATTACCAGGCTGAAATTGGAAACTAATCCGTCATTTCCGCCTAATACTGCGGCACGTAAAGCGTTACCGCCAACGGAGCGATGTCGTTTTTCGAAACGTGCCAGGCTTGTTCCGGAAACTTTTGGATGATTATTTAAAATATTTGTGAGTATGGAAACATGTGCAGTATCAGATAAAGAAGGAACCGAATTGCTTTTCTTCCTGGCGCTAATAATAGATGAAGAAATGCTTTTTTCAGTATCCAGCAGCACACCCAGAAGATAATTGTATCCTAAAACTTTGCCGATAGATTTCAATATCCTGGCTCTGGCTGAGGGTGCAGGCATTAAAGCTATGTCAATATTGCTTTTCATCATAAAAGCAACTGCATGGCTCTGCTCTATTTCACTCATCTGAAAAAAGACATCAGCTACATTTGGGTCCTCTTCATTTTCAGCCAGCACTTTATATAAAAAACTTGCGTCTATTTCGGTTTGAATATTTTTAAGATTCATTGTTTTCTTGTTTCTATATTAAAATTGGGTTGTGTGTTTTTACATTCTCGGAGATTTCCTTTTATGAAGAAGCAAAATTAGTTTTCATGAATTTTCAATTCACTTTTGTAATCCTGAACTGTTAATACTGAAATTCCGGAGATGCTTTTGCATGAGCTGAACTATCAAACAGTTTAAAAGAGTTTTTGATTCAGACTAATCACCATCTTCATCATCATTCTCTTTTTCTTCACTTCCACTTTGCTGTTCCTTATTTTCATTTTTTACATCAATCTTCTGATTAATCTGGGAGTATGGAAATATGGCTATTGCGGAAACGATTCCAACAGTTGCAAGGATTTTTTGAAATGAATTCAGTTTAATGCTTTCTCCTTCAATGTTTTTATAACCGGTAAACATGGATTGTAACGTGCCAACCTTCCTATTGAATACAAAATCCACCAGGTTGCCCAGCAAATGGAAAATCACAAGTGCAATAACAACATTAACCAATATTTCATGGATTTCTTTCAGAGAACCTGAAGATAATCCTATACTAACCGAACTGAAAAATCCTTGTCCTTTTGATCCCAGCAGCAATGACCCTGAAACAACAATCAACATACCTAAAAGTATTATACCAAGCATTACTAGCGCTGCCGCCGGATTATGACCGGGTGACTCGCTCTTGCTCTTTTTCATATCTGTAAAAAAGGATTTTAACGCAGTGATTCCAAGCGGGAAATCAGAAAATCTTGAGTATTTGGGTCCCGCAAATCCCCATATTATTCTGAATAACAGCAGAATTCCAACAACATACCCGATGGAAGAATGGAGATGCAGCAGTTCTTCTTCTTCTGCAACAATATAAGCGGCAACCATTCCGATGACAAGCAGCCAATGGAAAATTCTTGTTGGTAAACTCCAGATGTAGGTTTTCATAATTATTTTAGTTTTTGTATGATTAAATATTTGTTTATCAGGGAGATGAATCAAGTGTTTCATCCTGATTCTTCAGGCTCGTAATGAATCTGAACCTGGCAACGATTAATTTTTTTACAGATAATTTCTTCTACTTTGTGCGATATAGAGTGAGCATCCCTGATATTTAGTTCCGGATCAACGTGTATGGTTACATTCACAAATGTATCAGCTCCTGCAACTCTCACTTTCAAATCGTGGAAATAGCTTACTTCCGGAACTAATTTGATTATTGCTGAAATATCTTCGCTCAGTATCAGCGGGCTGCTGTCGAGTAATACGCTTACTGCTCTTTTACCAAGTCGGTATGAGACGGATAATACTATGATTGCTACTCCCATAGCCGCAACTGAATCAGCTGCGTAAATTCCAAAATTGGCACAAATCAGTCCGATAAGCACAACCGTGGAACTCCAGATATCAGTGGAAAAGTGTAGTGCGTCTGCTTCGAGCGCCTGGCTGTTATATTTCCGCGCAACTTTAAACAAAGCACGTGATCGGGTAATATCAATGGCAATAGATGTTAAAACAACAATGTAGCTCCATACTGTAACCTGTATGTGCGTATTTCCGGAAACAAGCCTGTTTATTGCTTCGTAAACAATCCACACACAGGTAATAACAAGCAAAAGTGTTTCGATAAGTGCTGAGAAATTTTCGATTTTTCCGTGACCAAAATGATGCTCTTTATCAGCCGGTTTATCGGATATACGTACCGAGAAATAGGTTATTACCGCGGCAATAAGGTCTAATCCGGAATGTAAGGCTTCCGATAAAAGGCCCAAGCTGCCTGTTAGAATACCGATTAACAGTTTGAATCCTGTCAGGAAAATAGCAGCAATTACCGAAATGCCGGCTACTCTCTTTTTTTCTTTTTCCATCCGTGAAATTGATTTCTGCATGAAAATACTGCTTTATTCTTGAGCAGGTCCGAATTGTTAAATACGACATATTCCTGATAGAAAGGTCAATATCTATTTTAAAAGAAACGCTGAGAGATTAACAGCTTTATTGAGGCGGCTGCCAGATGGATGACAGAAATTGATCAGTAATCGACTGATTGATATGAAATATTTTAATGTCTGCAATAAATCCAATATTTGACGCTGAGACTGAATTCTTTTGAAAGAAATGATCGGTTAAAGAAAAATGGTGGTGGTGAGTAATGTCAGAACAATTTGATTTCAAAGGTATTTCGATTGTATCAACGTTTAAAAACAATGAGATACTGTCATCAAAGCATATGAGCATTGACAGTATTACAGCTGAAAATACAGCGAAATGTTTTAAGCTTTTCATCTTGTACAAAAATATTAAAAAAGGATCAATATTAAGCAGTGCTACTAGCGATTTAAATTAGGGCTTGTTTCCGGACAGAATTGGAGTTATTTGAGATTAAGATGAGCAATGAAAAAGAACTGGTTATATTGCTGATAAACGCATTGTTACAAGGTAAATTGATTTATATCTGTACAGGATTTGTATTTAAAATCGGCATTGCTCATTTAATGATTGTCGGGATGTAAAGTTTCTTTATAGCCGGAAATAGTAAATACACGGTTTTAAAAGCTTCGTTGTCATTTAAAGTAGCTGTAATTGAAGTCATATGCAATTTTAACAATATTGCTTAAGCTAAAAACGTTTATACACATTAAATGCAAATGATTGGAGAATAGTTATTGCATTACTCCGTCAATTTCAGTCTGTTAGAAAATATGAAGGTTGTTTTCCAAATAGCTGAAGTTAAAATTAAAGAACGTAAAAAGGTAATCATTTACTTGAATATGGTCGGTTTCAAAGAAAAAGTGCAAAATTTAGAATACGTCTAAATAAGAACGTAATACAAAAATCGGATTTGATTTCAGTAACTTTGATTTCCTCACTTTTACCAGAATTCAGTTAGTGAACTGAAATGATACGCAATAAATATTATGAATAAAACTGCTCACCGGATCTATATCTTCATTTTGTCAGTCATTGTTGTGGTTGTTCTTGGCATAATTGTAAACAAAGGATATGCCTACTACAAAATAAGCATGGAAGAAAGATTTTTCCATCCTGATCATACTACACTGAAACCAAGCGGAATTTTAGGTCATGGAATGGGAATTATTGGTTCTTTATTTATGATTCTGGGCGTTTCTCTGTATATGGCACGAAAAAGATACAGAATATTTTCCCGCCTGGGTTTTCTGAAGCATTGGCTCGAATTCCACATCTTCCTGTGCACTTTAGGGCCTATCCTTGTGCTTTTTCATACGTCTTTTAAATTTGGAGGTATAGTGGCAATCAGTTTCTGGAGTATGGTAGCCGTTTTCCTGAGTGGAATTATAGGTAGATTTATTTACATTCAAATCCCGCGTACCATTGAAGGTCGCGAATTAAGCCTCAGTGAAGTGAGGGGTATGAAGGGAGATATAAGTGAGAAGGTGAATAATTCAACTCATTTGGATGATGCAAGCCAGAAAGTAATAGCTGATTCAATAAAACTGAAACCGGAACTCTACCACAATAATTTTCTGGTACGCACATTCAGGAAATATAACGACGACAGAAAGTCGATACGAAATGTAAAGGCTGTTTTGAAAAAGAATAACCTTTCCAAATCAGAACATTCAGAAGTGTTGAGGTTGGTTAATAATGAAATTTCTCTCAACCGAAGGATCGAACGCTTAACTTTAATGCAGAACTTGTTTAAATACTGGCATGTGGCACATTTGCCATTTGCTCTTGTCATGCTGGTAATTATGGTAATTCATGTTGCAGTTACTCTTGTTTTTGGTTACAGATGGATTTTTTAATTATGGATGAAATGCTCCTCGAACAAGTTGTTATATATTCTGTGGTAATTTTGTTTTGCCTCATTATCGTAGTTGTTTATCTGCGAAAGCAAAAGCGCGATTCAAAAAAAGTCGAAGATAAAATTGCAATTGCAAAAGCCGAAGGAATGTATGAGCCGGTATCTCTTCACCCGGTAATTGATGAAAACAGTTGCATCCGCACAGGTGCTTGTGTAGCTGCGTGTCCTGAAAAAGATATTCTGGGAATTAAGGATGGCAAAGCAACAACAATCAACGCATCTAAATGTATTGGTCATGGCGCATGTTTTCACGCTTGTCCAACCATGGCAATTACACTTTGCATAGGTACTGAAAAGCGCGGTGTTGAACTTCCGCACATTAATCAGAATTTTGAAACAAATATTGACGGAATATTTATTGCCGGCGAACTGGGCGGGATGGGTTTAATAAAAAATGCCGTTGAAC
>JAIFMH010000029.1 GCA_020048595.1 Bacteroidota bacterium
AAGAGACCGCTTTGTTATTCGCTTCGCTCATGAGACCGCTTCGCTAAGTTCGCTAAGTTGCGTGTTCGTTGAAACATTTGAAATCTTTACATACATTTTCCGAAAAATCGGGACAAGTAGTGCTGGCAGACAGTTGAGCAACAATTTATTCCCACACTTGCCATAACATGTCCCGATTTCTCGGGAGCGTCAACCGTTAAAATTGCTTCATTCTTAATAGGTGTTTGTAGTTTATTAGGGATAGTTTTTGAGTTGCATTTCGTTCTCTTCTTGCGATATGTTTGGTGGATACCTACCTATTTAAACAGCACCAACTTTTTATAGTATTCCGTTAAGCCTGGAACTGGCCTTAACAAGTTATTTATCTTCATAAACATCCATCAAGCATAATCGCACATTCGATCTCCTTTTTGACACCCTCGTCACCTTCTTCTTTTTATCATTTTACATCAGGATTACTTTTGCTTCATCTTCAAAATGAACAAAACTAAATCTCTGATAACATTCCTATTACCAAATAACCAAACACCCAGTACCATGAAAAAAAGATTACACTTTGTATTGATCGCATTTGCCCTCAATATGCTTTTCGTAACGTTGAGTTACGCGGCAACCTATGAAGCTGACCCGAAAGGCGGAACAATCAGCGGTAGAGTTATGGATGCATCATCAAACAAACCGATGGAGTATGTGAACATCGCCGTATTCCAGGCATCTGATTCATCGCTGGTTACAGGTACTATTTCAACGCCCGACGGACAATTTAGAATTGAAAAACTTACCGGAGGCGAATATTACCTGCGGCTGACATTCCTGGGCTTTAATAACCTGATTATAAAAAAGATAGTTGTCAGCGCCGCTAAACCGCAGAATGAACTCGGTGACCTGAAAATGGCAATCAATTCAGCAGAGCTAAGCGGGGTTGCTATTGTTGCCGAACGAAAAAAAGTCGAATACCAGATTGATAAACGTGTTATAAATGTAGGCCAGGACCTGATTGCAAAGGGAGGTACTGCTGTAGATGTACTTGAAAATACACCTTCTGTTCAGGTTGATGGGCAGGGAAATGTAACCCTGCGCGGCAGTTCCGACTTTGTAGTGCTGGTCGATGGAAAACCGTCGGTGATGAAAGGAAGCGACATCCTGAAAACGATCAGTGCTTCATCCATCAAACAAATTGAGGTGATTACAAATCCTTCGGCCAGATACGAAGCCGATGGCACAGCAGGCATTATCAATATCATACAGAAAAAGGAAAGAATTCAGGGCGTCAGCGGAACAGCTAACTTATCGCTGGGTACAAGGAACAAATACACAGGAAGTGCTTTTATCAACTACCGGAAAAATAAATTTAATGTTTTCGCGGGTGTCGACGTATCACAAAACGATTATTTATCAAGCCTTACAATGGAGAATATAACGGTTCTGGAAGAAGGTAACAAATACCTGAACAACCACATTGAGAGATACCAGAATAACTCGGGTATAACCGGCAAAGTCGGGTTTGATTATGACCTGAACGAAAAGAACACGTTCTCTTTTTCACAAAGTTATGGAAAACAAAGTTACGATAATGGCTCACATTCTATATATGAAACAAGCTTCGATAATTCAGAACTAAAATCCTATTATTCGAGTGACAGTGATATGGATGTGGATGGGACTGAATTGGGACTGAACATGAACTACACCCATAAATTCGGTGAGAATCATTCGCTTACAATCACAAACACATATACTTCGTGGGATGGGTATGATGATTGCCTGGTTTCGGAATACAACACCAACCCGGTTTATGAGAATCCTGGCATCAATTCTTCGCTTACCTACAGCAAAGATAATTTCAATTACCAGTATCGCCTCAATGTTGATTATAAACGGCCCATCCATACGGCTAAAATTGAAGCCGGGTTTCAGTATCGCTATGAGGATAGGGTCGATGATTTTGTGTTCGAAAATCTGAATGTCGAAAACGGCGTATGGCAAATTAATAATATGTTTACTTATAACCTCGACTACGTAAATGATATTTACTCCGGTTATGCTACTTTTTCGGATGAAAAAGCGGGTTTCGGTTATATGCTTGGTGTCCGTTCCGAATATTTCAACCGGGAAATAGAATTTAGCAATGATGCAGATGCACATAAGTATTCAAAGTTCATGCTTTACCCGAGTCTGCATCTAACGAAGTCCTTTAAAGAAAAGCACAATTTTCAGTTCAGTTACAGCCGGCGTATTAACCGTCCGACCCCTTACTCACTGAATATAACCCCAATATATATTGACCCTTTTACAGTGGTTAAAGGTAATCCTGATCTGGAACCCGAGTATACCGATGCTTTCGAATTGAATTATCGTACAAGTTATAAGATTCTCACTTTCAATGTTCAAACCTACCTCCGGAATACATCAAATAGTTTTCAGCAGCGCTACAATGTCCTCAGCAACGGTATTATGGAAATAGAAAGCTTCAATGCGAACAGGAAACAAGCTTATGGTGCTGAACTGGGTTTGGATTTCAACCTTACAAAATGGTGGCAGCTTAGTTCAGCAGCAAACCTTTACCATTTTGCTATTAATTCAGTGGCCGACAGCAGTCAATCCACCCGCAATACCAATACCTGGGATGCCCGCCTCATTTCTAATTTCACTCTCAAATGGGGCACCCGCATTCAGTTGCTTGGATATTACAGAGCACCAAACATAGATGCACAGGGGGAAATGACAAGTATGTATATAGCCAATATAGGTTTAAGCCAGTCCTTTATAAAAAATAAATTAAATATCGGACTTTCGGCTAACAACATTCTCAACTCTGTGAAATTTAACTACACATCCTCTGGCACAAATTATAACAATAAAATCAAGGTTCAAAACGAAGGGATGGTTGTTAAAATTACGGCTTCATATTCTTTTAATAACTTCCAGCAAAAACAACGCGGGCGTGCCGATGATGCCAGTTTCGGATCCGGGAGCACATTTTAAAACTATCTGAATTCAGAACCTTAGTTGGCTGACAAAAAATTAACGCAAGTATCTCTATTGCTTTTACTTCTGGCGCAACGGATCTTTTAAAAATCAAATAAATATCGTATAATCCTAAAACGAAATGCTATGAAATCAATATTGGTAACACTTATCGGGATTAGCTTAATTGTGATAAGTTCCTGTGAAAGACATCCCACAATCCGGTTCGGCTTTGACTCACAATTTAACAAAGATTCACAGGGTTTATCAATTATGTCCGTTAACAAAGCTGTCGTTTCCGTTTATTTATATGGGAATGTCGAAATTAATGAGGGTGAAATTGAAGTTGAGCTGACAGATCCTGATGGGTTTGCCGTTTATACTGTTAAACTTCGCAATCAGGAAAATTTACAAGTGAATAAGACATTTGCAGCGTCGCCCGGATTCTGGAAGTTGAAATACAAAAGCTATGATGGTACAGGGTTTATTAATTTACATCTGAATTATTAGTATAAATCTTGAGGAATGTACCTATTTTTGACTTAAATAATACAAATCATGTCTTTCAGGAAGATTCATAGTTTCTTTCCCTTTCCAAAGCTTTTCCGAATGCTGATTTTCCTGTCGATCGGGCTACAACTTATCGTAATTTCTCAAATGTATTTTTTCAGACCAGATATTTTCAGCGACCCTGTTTTAGTAATGATACGCCTTTTCCGGGGTACAGTTTTATCGTTCCTGGCCGGAATAATCCTGGCGTATCCATACCTCAATCTTATCCGGTATCTTAATGCCCGGTTTCCATGGAGAAGTAAAACAGTAAAAAGATTTTGTATTCAATTTCCACTTGCAATAGGAGCCGGCTTACTTATTACACCGGTAATTCTGATACCGGCAGGTTTGATTTTTGCTATGGAGTATGATTTCCAGACTCTTATCAATAATTCATATTACCTTATCGTATTGAGCCTTTTCCTGATGGTTATTCTGGAAGCAACTATTTATCGGGAGGAGAGTTCCATTGCAAAAAACAAGGCTGATAGTTTTGAAAAAGACCTTATTGTTGAAGCTGCCAATAAAGCAATACTCGAAGCAAAAGCTCAAGTGGAAGAGGAGAAAACCATTGCTGCTTTGCACATGATTGAACAGGAGAAATTACTAAACCGGAACCTGGAGGAGGAAATCAGGAAGCGGGAAATTTTAGTAAAAGAGCTGGATGAAAGCAGGGCGCAATTAAATAATATTATGTCAAATCTGGTTGGAGCTGCCTACCGGTGTAAATTCGACGAAAGCTATACAGTAAAATACATCAGCGAAAAAATCTTTGATATTACCGGCTTTCCGCATTCGGATTTCATTAATAATGCACTGCGATCTTATGCATCCATCATTCATCCGGAGGACACAGAAATATGCAGAACAAATATCACTGAAGCATTAAAAAATAAAACTTCTTACGAGTTCGAATACCGGATTGTCCACCGGAACGGCAATGTTGTATGGGTTAATGAAAATGGAAAAGGTGTTTTTGAGAAAAGTGGAGAAGTTGCTTATCTGGATGGAATTATCATTGATGTGACAAGAAGAAAAGAGGCCGAATTGGCCATAGCTGAGAGTGAGAGAAACTATAAAGACTTAATGGATTTTCTGCCACAACCCATTTTTGAAATGAACCTCGAGGGTCAAATAATACTCAGCAACAAAGCGGGAGACGAATTTTTTGGACCCCTCCCTGATAATCCAGATGAAAAAGTTTCTGCATTGGATTGTTTTATTAAAGAAGATATCCCACGTATTATTGAGAATTTCAGGAAGTCAAGCCTGGGCATAAAAACGGAACCTGGCGAATTTACCGCCATTAGAAAGGATGGAACGCTTTGCCCTGTTATGGTATTTGGGAATCCTATGGTACGTAACAATAAGATAGTTGGTCGCAGAGGTATTATCCTTGATATTTCGGAACGGAAAAGCTATGAGGTCAGTTTGATTAAAGCAAAAAATGAACTCGAACAGATTAACAATAACCTTGAACAAATAGTGACCGATCGGACGAAAGAGCTCACCGAAACGAATAATGAACTTTTAAAAGTTCAGAAGGAAAACCTGCAGTCGCAAATCGAAATACTTAAGCAACAAGTCAACCCGCATTTTTTATTCAATAGTTTAAATGTGCTTTCGGGCCTGATAACTGTGGATGTTAACAAAGCCCAGTTATTTATCGATGAGTTTTCGCAGATATACCGGTATGTACTCGAAACCATCGAACAGCCGGTTACCAGCTTAAGCAAGGAAATTAATTTTATGCATTCGTACCTGTTTCTTCAGCAGATACGTTACGGTGAAAACCTGACTTTCTCGGTAAATATTCCTGCCGGATTGCTTGGACTGGTAGTACCGCCACTTTCGCTGCAGGTGATACTCGAAAACGCGATCAAGCATAATATTGTAAATGAATCGAAGCCGCTGTTTATCGAGATTTTCACTGACGGACAGTACCTGGTGGTGAAGAACAACCTTCAGCCTAAAATCTCTGCCCCGGTTTCCACAGGACTGGGATTGAAAAACCTGGTAAAAAGATATGCGCTGATTACGGATATGTTACCTTCGTTTAAAATTGAGAACGGCTATTATATCGCCAGGATACCACTGATAGATACAGAATCTGAAGAAAACTCTTTAAAAAATTTAGCTGAAAGTGCCTGATATTAAGGATTTGATAATAAAATAGAAAACTTCTTTACATGAAAGCATTAGTTTACTCCATAAACCTGGGACATCGAAGCCGGAAATAGTATTCATAAGGCTGAATGTATCACCTATATTAAACTAACATAGCTCAAAAATGCAATTTCATACCGACATAGAAGCCTCTATTGCAATCAAGGAGATCCAGCCGACGAAAAAAGGAGTTCTTTTTGTCATGCTCGGAAGCAGGCTACTATTGTTCCTCTTATTCCAGGCTATTATAGCCCTTATTGCTCACTCTTGGATAACCTCACAAAAATACTGGTTGCTTACTGCAACCCTAACCAATTTGGTCAGCATATCATTACTCTTTATCCTGTTTAAGCGTGAAGGGAAAAACTATTTTAAAATTTTCCGTTTTGCCCGGAAAACTTTTAAAAAAGATATCCTGGTTTTTTTAGGGATTATGGTCTTTGCAGGACCTGTTGCGCTGGCACCTAATTATTTTCTCAGTACCTGGTTATGGAATGATGCAAATATCCCGGCAGAGATGCTGTTCCAACCTATTGAAACCGGGTTGGTGTATATTTTGCTTTTCGCTTTCCCTGTTACCATAATGCTGGCAGAGCTGGCAACTTATTATGTTTACATCATGCCGGGACTCGAAAAGCAGTTGAAAACGAAATGGCTGGCGGTTCTGCTCCCTGTCCTTTTTCTTTCGCTGCAACATTGCACCTTGCCTTTTATTCCTGATACTAAATTTATTTTTTACAGGGCACTGGTGTTTTTGCCTTTCGCTTTACTTGCAGGCATTTCTTTGAAAACCAGGCCATCACTATTTCCTTACTTTGCAGTATTGCACGGTATTATGGATTTTGGAACCGCATATATGCTGGTGTTGGAAATTCATTAACTGTTTTAACAGGAGGTTCAAAGGAGCAGGGATAAGATTCTTCAATATACCGAAGCCTTGCTAAAGGTGCGCTTATACACTTCCAGCTACTGAAAACGCCCTCTCATCATCTTTTACTTTTCGTGCCGGCTTAAGGCATCTAATTTTGCTTTCATAAATAATAGTCGAAAATATGAAAGCCATGCAACATTCTATCAAAAGTGTTTATAAACCGGTAACATTCTTTGTATTAACGTTCCTTTTAACATGGATATCCTGGTTTTTATCGGCATACTTCAGCTTCCAGGAAAACAGCGAGTCGATCTTTGTCCTATTTATGCTTCCCGGTCTCATTGCACCTTTCGCTATCGCCATGTGGATGATTTACCGATCGGGAAACAAGGAATTAAAGATATGTTTTTTTAATAAACTATTCAAGTTGAGGTTAATAAAAGCATCAAGCATCCCGGCCATAGTATTTATAATGCCGGTGGCAGTGGTTATATCTATTCTGATTTCCACGCTGTTCGGGCAATCCATTGATCAACTCCGTTTTGCCGGCAGGTTTTCATTCTCAGCAGGTTTTATGCCGGTTCTGTTGGTACTGTTTTTAGCGGCAAGCTTCGAAGAACTGGGTTGGCGGAGTTACGCCATGGATAGCTTAAGGCTAAAATTAAATTATTTTTCAGCCACTTTACTGTTTGGCTTATTATGGTCATTATGGCATTTCCCTTTGTTTTTTATCAAGGATTATTACCATTACGAAATATTGCATACAAACATTCTTTTTGCCATAAACTTTATGGTAAGTATATTTCCCATGGCATTTATTATCAGCTGGTTATGCCAAAGAAACGGCGGAAGTATTATGGCAGCCATACTGTTCCACTTTATTATTAACCTGTCGCAGGAAGCGCTGCAAATGACGCAGACCACCAAATGCATTGAAACGGGAGTTTTGCTGATAATTGCTGCCATTATAGTTGTATCCAACAGGAAAATGTTTTTTGACAAGCCTTTAAGCGAGACCTATGAATAAGCCGGGAAGCAAATCGTTTGGCCGGTTTTTAATCATCTGGAGCGGGCAACTTATTTCAAGCATTGGTAGTGGTTTAACGGCCTTCACACTTGGTGTATATGCTTTTGAAAAGACACAAAGCGCAACGGTGTTTTCTCTGATCATATTGTTTGCATTTCTGCCTTCCTATTTACTGAAACCGATCGGAGGTGCCCTTGCTGACCGGTTCGATCGCAGGCTAATGATGATTATCGGGGATTTGGGTTCAGCACTCGGACTGGTGTTTATACTTGTGATGTTTTTTGCAGGTTGTCAAAATCTATGGGTGATATACACGGGTGTTGCTTTCAGTTCTTCCTTTGACGCTTTGCATAACCCTGCTTACAAAGCTTCGGTAACGGATTTAGTCGATGAAAAAATATATACCAAGGCCAGCGGTTTGATGCAACTGGCAGATTCATCCCGTTTTCTTATTTCTCCGGTTATTGCCGGTTTTCTGATTCAATTCCTGGCAATTGAACAGATTTTAATCATTGATATTGCCACCTTCATAATAGCCCTGATTCTGGTTTTTTGTGTCAAAAAGAGGGTGATTACAGCAGGCATTAATAGACATAGCGAGAGTTTTATCGCTGGCTTTGTCTGCGGGTTCAAATATACTTTCTCGCATA
>JAIFMH010000355.1 GCA_020048595.1 Bacteroidota bacterium
TACCATTCTCATATTTTTTATTCTCCATAGAAATGTCAATTCCGTTGCAGATAAGTCCACAACGTATAAACCCCAGCGGAGTTTCAAATTCTTGTTCTATTTTGGTCATTTCGTGTGTCTTCATACTATGCCCTAGAACTAGTTTATAGAAATTATTTCCCGTATATACACATCCGATTTAGCTGACTAAGTATGGTTTTTCTATCTTTTATTCAAATCCATTTTCTGTCTCTTCACCTTATAGTGGTCCGTCGTAAATTTCATTTCGGCTTTTGTTAGCGGATGTAAATATACATTGGTTTCACTGCACAAACAACTACCCGAAAAGGCAGTATTTTACCTTGTATTAAGTGTTTATATCAAAAACAAGCATGAGCCTGCTCACCGATTTCTTTAAGCCGGTTCCCATTAAGAAGAATATTTTTCGCAAACCGGATGTTAAAAACTGTAACGAAGCTGTTTGCCTGGCGACGATACAAATATAGATTCATTCAACAAATTTCGTTTCAATTTCTGATTTTCAGTGTTTAGTCTCGGGGTGACTTGTAGCCGCCCTGTGACTAACTAATCCCATTCCTTTCCATCAGTTTTTTCACCAGTTTAGGCACTCCCGTACCGGCAGTTTCCCTCAAAACAGTTAAGTTCGTAACACCTGAAAGCATTTCAGCATGTGGGTCTATCAAATAAACCGGGGTGCCTTTTTTTACATAATAGACAAGGCTGGCGGCAGGATACACATTTAAGGATGTACCGATCACAATAAAGATATCTGCTTCTGAAGAAATTTTAACAGCAGGCTCAATCATCGGTACAGCTTCACCAAACCATACAATATGCGGCCGCAGCTGCGAACCTTTTTCACATAAATCACCTTTCTTTAATTCCCAGCCATCCAGCGTATAAACCAGGTTTTCGTCAACGGTACTCCGCACTTTTTTCAGCTCGCCATGCAGGTGCAGCACATGGGTCGATCCGGCTTGCTCGTGCAGATCATCCACATTCTGAGTAATGATCTGAACATCAAACTTTTTCTCAAGTTCCGCCAGGGCAATATGGCCGGCATTTGGCTTAACATCGTACAGTTGCTTACGCCGTTGATTATAAAATTCGAGAACCAGTGCCTGGTTTCGCTGCCATGCTTCGAAGGTTGCAACATCTTCAACCTTGTGTTCTTCCCACAATCCGTTGGAATCGCGGAATGTCCGCAATCCGCTTTCGGCACTTATACCGGCACCTGTCAGAACTACTATCTTTTTCATTCGTATTGAATTGAATTAACTCTACTATTTTTACTTTTAGCCTGAAATAAAAAAGCACTCCCCACGAATGAAGAGTGCCTTAAAATTAGTATAAAATCCTGTTTAGTCTTCGAAAATATGCATATTATCGAGGGCATCCATCATTCCTTTAACAGAAGCAGCTGATTCTTCCAGCAGTTTTTTCTCGGCTTTATCAAGTTTCAGTTCGATAACTTCCTCAATTCCTTGTGATCCCAACCGAACAGGCACACCGAGAAAAACATCTTTCAGCCCGTATTCGCCGTTAAGCCTTGTACAAACAGGGAAAATGCGTTTCTGATCATCAACAATAGCTTCCACCATTTGGGCAGCTGCAGCTCCGGGAGCATACCATGCTGAAGTTCCCATCAGGTTAACCAGTTCGCCTCCGCCTTTTCGTGTGCGATCAACAATTTTATCAATTTCATCCTTGTTAAGCAGTTCAGTAATTGGAATACCACCCACCGAAGTATAGCGTGGCAGCGGAACCATAGTATCTCCATGTCCACCCAAAAGCATAGAGTGAACATCCTTTGGCGAAATACTGAGCGCTTCGGCAATAAAGCTCCGATAACGTCCGGTATCAAGAATACCAGCCATACCGAAAACCTTGCGTTCCTCTTTCATAGCAGCTTTGTAGGCGCAATACGTCATTACATCCAACGGATTTGATACAATGATTATAATCGCCTCAGGTGAATACTTAATAACTTTTTCGGTTACATCCTTAACTATCAGCGCGTTGGTTTTAATTAAATCATCGCGGCTCATGCCTGGTTTACGTGGCAACCCCGAAGTAATTACCACAACACCTGATCCTTTGGTTTTCAGATAGTCGTTTGTACAACCGGTTACATGAGTGTTAAAATTATTGATTGATGATGTCTGCCAGATATCGAGAGCTTTACCTTCTGCGGTTCCCTCTTTGATATCAACCAAAACAACCTCGCGTGCCAGGTCCTTGTGTGCAACAACATTAGCAACAGTAGCGCCCACATTACCGGCACCGATAACAGTTATTTTTTTCATACCTTATAAAATTTCTAGTTTGATTCTAAAATTCAACGTCAGCTAAATTAATAAACATTTACATTGTTAAATATATCCGGGCAAAAATATTTCGGTAAATTTTCCGCCATATTTATCTCGCCTTGATTCAGGCTTTTACTTGCCATTATTTTTCTCTCTTATCTCATGGTTCTGAGCATCTATAACAGCAATAGCTGTCATATTTACTATTTCATTCACACTCGAACCCATTTGCAGTACGTGAATTGATTTATCGAGTCCCATCAGGATTGGCCCGATTGCCTCGGCACCAGCTAACTCCTGAATAAGTTTATACGCAATATTCCCGGCTGTTAAATAAGGGAATATCAGGGTATTGGCAGCAGCACCAACTAATTTGCTGAATGGGAAATGCTCCGTCAGCATTTCGTTATTTATTGCAAAATTTGCCTGCATATCGCCATCAACAATCAAGTCCGGATGATCGCGGTGCAGGATGGCTACGGCATCTCTCACTTTAATAGGAATGTTTCCTTCAACAGATCCGAAGTTGGAATAGGAAAGCATTGCAATACGGGGTTCAATATTAAATGCACGTACAGCTTCTGCCGTTTGAAGAGCAATTTCAACAAGCGTTTCGGTTGTAGGATTCATATTTACAGTGGTATCAGCAAAAAAGAAAGGTCCTTTTTTGGTGAGCATGATATACATGGCAGAAATCCGGTTTGTATTCTTCTTCTTGCCTATGATACGCAACGCAGGGCGGATGGTTTCGGGATAATTGGTTGTTAATCCGGAGATCATGGCATCGGCATACCCGTTTTCGACCATGCTGGGTGCGAAAAAGTTGCGATGACCCATAAAATCGAGCGCAAGCTGTGCATTTATACCTCTGCGCTGCCTTTTTTGATAATACTGGCTGGCAAACAACTGGCGCATTTCGAGTTGTTCCTTTTTCGTCGGATCAATAATCTCAACTCCGGGCAATTCCAGGTCATATTGCTCAATGAGTTGGTTTATGATGGTTTTGTTCCCCAACAATATTGGAATGGCTATACCTTCATCGAGTACTATTTCTGCTGCTTTAAGTACTTTGTAATTTTCTGCTTCAGCGAAAATAACCCGTTTCGGATTTGCTTGTGCTCTTGCTTTTATTTGCTTGATCAGAGGATTAGTAAGCCCGAGGCGTTTGGTAAGTTCCGCTTCATATGCAGGCCAGTCGGTGATTGGTTTACGCGCAACCCCTGTTTCCATGGCAGCTTTGGCAACTGCAGTGGCTACATATAAAATCAGGCGGGGATCACTGGGTTTAGGAATAATGTATTCGCTTCCGAACTTCAGATTCCTGGTGTTATAGGCAATGTTTACTTCTTCCGGTACCGGCATCTTAGCCAAGTCGGCAAGGGCATATGCTGCAGCCAGTTTCATTTCCTCATTTATAGCACGGGCCCTAACATCAAGAGCGCCGCGGAAAACATACGGAAATCCAAGTACATTGTTTACCTGGTTGGGGAAGTCGCTGCGGCCGGTACCCATAATAATATCAGGACGTGCAGTGGTGGCTTCAGTATAGGATATTTCAGGAACAGGATTTGCAAGTGCAAAAACAATAGGATGAGGTGCCATCTTCATCAGGTATTCCGGTTTCACTGCACCGGCAACGGATAATCCCAGGAACATGTCGGCACCGTCAAGAGCTTCTTCAAGCGTATTGATGTCGCGGTCAGTTACAAATTCAGACTTATATTTGTTCAGGCCGGTTCTTTTATTGTTCAACACACCCTTGCTATCGAGCATAATGATATTTTCCTTGCGTACGCCTAACTTATGGTAAAGCCTGGTACATGAAATTGCAGCAGCTCCGGCACCACTGACAACAACTTTCATATCCTCAATTTTTTTCCCATTTATTGTCAGCGCATTCAACAATCCGGCTGAAGTGATAATAGCCGTGCCATGCTGATCGTCGTGCATCAGGGGAATATCAAGCTCCGCTTTCAATCGCTCTTCAATCTCAAAACATTCGGGTGCTTTGATATCTTCCAGGTTTATACCTCCGAAAGTTGGTGCTATCGCTTTTACAACAGCCACAAACTTATCGATATCTTTTTCATTTACCTCGATATCGAAAACATCGATATCAGCAAAAATCTTAAAAAGCAAACCTTTGCCTTCCATTACGGGCTTGCCTGCTTCAGGACCAATATCACCCAGACCCAGCACAGCGGTCCCGTTTGATATTACTGCCACAAGGTTGCCTTTGGCGGTGTATTTGTATACGTCATCAGGGTTTGCCACTATTTCGAGACAGGGTTCGGCTACACCCGGCGAATATGCAAGCGAAAGATCGCGTTGGGTGCTGTGAGGTTTAGTCGGTACTACTTCAATTTTGCCCGGGCGCCCTTCTGCATGATAAGTGAGGGCGTTTTTTCGAATGAGAGTTGTCATGATAACCGTTTGTTAATCATTATTATAATAAAATATTTTTATAGTGCAAAGTAACAAACAAAAGAGTTGTTTCTGAACGATATTCGATATAAACTGCATTAGCAACTGTAATTTGAAATGTGTCTAAATTACCTTTTGACAAAAAAAACAGTAATGATAATGTTTACGTTTGAAAGAGAGTCAAAAAGCCTGATTAAGCCATATAAAACCGTATTTTATTATTCCTCTTAAATTGTTACTTTTGCATCCAAACAACGGAGGTTATCGAAAATTAACGGGCCCTGCAATTCTGTGATCAATGAAAAATAATTTGCCCTGTGCAATGCCTCCACAAATCCTGCATATTTACTAAGCACTTCATTCTCAATTTAATAAATCATTATGTATTCCTTTATCGAAGGTAAAATTGCTGACCTTAATCCTACCACAGCCGTATTGGCTTGCCAGGGAATAGGATACTCGATCAACATTTCGCTCAACACATATACTCAGATCCAGGGCAAGGAATCGTGCCGGCTTCACACTCACCTGGTAGTTCGGGAAGATGCTCTTATACTATATGGCTTTGCAGATGTAAGCGAAAAGCATGTTTTTCAGCAACTTATATCCGTGTCGGGAGTTGGCCCGAATACAGCCAGGCTCATCTTATCTTCACTTTCTCCTACCGAAGTTGCCGAAGCAATAGCCAGTGAAAATGTAAAATTACTCCAGTCTATCAAGGGTATCGGAGGTAAATCGGCATTACGGATAATCATTGATCTGAAGGACAAAATAATGAAGGACCTGCCAGCAGGTGAAAATTTAATCTCTTCGCACAATACCGGCAAACATGAAGCGTTATCAGCATTAGTAATGTTAGGCTTTAACAGGCCCGTTGCCGAGAAGGCCCTGGATCAGATTATTAAAGCCAACGGAGGAACACTACCGGTTGATCAATTAATTAAGAGTGCGCTGAAAATCCTCTAGTTATAGATTTCAGAAGCACGGTTGTTTATATTTTCAGGAATAAATACTAATTAGCTTGCCATTACTTGTTGGCAGTAAAAGACAAAGAATCCAGCGGTTTGAAGAGATATATCAAATACCTATCCAGGCTTTCTTTCTTTACTATACTTATATCTCTCGTCTGGGGTGTAAGTGCTTCCATTGGCTTATCGCCCAATGAGCTCGAAAAGGGCCGTTTTATAGCTCCTCCCGACACTACTTTTACTGATACCACCTTACGTTATCCTATTCCCGAGAGTCAGAATCCATATGAAATAAACCCTTCCGGCGGTTTATACCTGAGTAATCCTTCCAACCTTAAGCAGGATGTGATCTACGATCCTAAATACAATGAATATACAATTACCAATAAAATAGGCACGCTCGATTACAGGAATCCTGCTTCTTTTTCGTTCGACGAATACCGGAAATGGGATACCCGGCAAGCACTGGATACTTACTGGCAGGAACGCGCCAACAGTACCTCCGCAGCAACCAGGCTGGGAGTTATTCCTCAACTTCGGGTTGGCGGCGAACTTTTCGACCGCGTTTTTGGTGGCAACACAATTGATATCAAGCCACAAGGTAGTACAGAACTTACTTTTGGCGTAATATCAAATCGCCGCGACGATCCTTTTATCAGCCAGCAGTTACGACGCACTACGAATTTTGATTTCGATATGAAAATTCAGATGAGCGTTCAGGCCAAAATCGGTGATAAAATTGAATTCAATACAAATTATAATACTGAAGCCACTTTCGACTTCGAAAATAAACTGAAACTCAAGTACGAAGGCAAAGAAGACGAAATTATCCAGCTTATCGAAGCAGGTAATGTTAATATGCCTATCAACAGTACTCTTATAACCGGCAGCCAAAGCCTTTTCGGACTCAAAACCCAGCTCAAGTTTGGAAAAGCAACCATTACAGGCGTGTTTTCGCAGCAACAAAGCCAGGTTGAAAATATTACGGTTCAGGGCGGTGCGCAGACACAAAAATTCTCTACCAGCGCTCTCGATTACGAAGAAAACAGGCACTTTTTTCTGGGCCAGACTTTTCGCGAAGAATTTGAAGATGCTGTCGTAACCCTGCCTGTTATAACTTCAAATATCAATATCACAAAAATTGAAGTGTGGGTAACCAATATTGGAGCTGCAATAACCGAAAACCGAAACCTGGTTGCATTCCAGGATATTGGCGAAAGCAATCCTTACAATCCTGACATTAACGCAACATCACAGTCACGTTACCCTGATAACGAAGCAAACGACCTTTTCCCGGTATAGATTTTGAAAAAATTGAGAGTTCCAGGAAACTGAATAGTTCTGAGTTTATGTATAACAGCCGGTTGGGCTTTATTTCGCTTAACACAACCATAAATCCGGACCAAACGCTTGCTGTTGCCTATCAATATACTGTGCTTGGTGATGATAAAGTTTACCAGGTAGGTGAATTTTCCGATCAGGGTATTCCGACTGCCAGTTGCTTAATGGTTAAATTATTGAAGAGTACTGCTGTAAACACACGTGTTCCCCTGTGGAACCTGATGATGAAGAACGTTTACAACCTGGGAGCTTATAATATTAACAGCGACGATTTTTTACTTAATATTCTTTTTACCGGTAACAGTAACGCAGTGCCTACCGGTTTTTTCGATAAAGGACCTGCAGCTATCAAGGGTGTACCTCTCCTTCAGATATTCGGGTTAGATAATCTTGATCCGCAACTGAACCCGCCTCACGACGGAATTTTCGACTTTATTGATAATGCCGCCCGCAACGGAGGTACTATACAAGCATCTAACGGAAGGGTCTTTTTCCCTGTACTGGAACCCTTTGGCAGCTATCTGCGTCAAAAAATCTACGAAAGCGCTACAACCAATGAGGAGAGAGCTTATGCAGATAAATATTGCTATGATTCACTGTATTCCATGACCAAAACCGGGGCACAGCAGTATCCCGACAAGAATAAATACCTTATGGAAGGGCAATATAAATCCGAGTCAGGATCGGAAATATCGCTCAATGCCATGAACGTTCCGCAAGGATCGGTAAAAGTTACCGCGGGTGGTGTTCAACTGGCCGAAAACGTGGATTATACGGTCGACTACACTCTCGGCCGGGTGAAAATAATCAACGAAGGTATTCTCAATTCAGGAACTCCTATCAATATTCAGCTCGAAAACAACTCCTTGTTCAATGTTTACAGCCAGACGTTGCTTGGAGCCCATGTTGATTATAAAGTGAATAAAAATTTATTGCTCGGAGCTACCATTCTTAACCTGTACGAAAGACCTATCACACAAAAAACCAATTATGGCGACGAGCCGATTTCAAATACCATTTGGGGAGGAAGCCTGAATTACCAGAAAGAATCGGCATGGATAACCAAAATGGTGGATAAGCTTCCGTTTTTTAGTTCGAAAACGCCTTCAAAACTTCGCGTTGACGGCGAGTTTGCGCAGTTTATACCCGGGCATTCAAGCGCAGTAGGTAAAGCCGGAACTTCGTACATCGATGATTTCGAAGGAGCAAAGTCAACCATTTCGCTTACCAACATAGCATCATGGTCTATTGCCAGTACACCACAGGGTCAAACTACAATACGAATGTTTCCGGAAGCCACTCCGGGCACAAAACTGGAATACGGCTATAACAGGGCAATAACATCGTGGTATACTATCGATCCTTCCGTATTCTACGATAAAACGAATTCACGCAAACCTGATAATATTTCCAAAGATGAACTCTCACGCAATTCAACCCGTGTGGTTTATGAAAATGAATTGTTTCCAAACAAGGAAAACCAATACAATCAACCGCTGAATATTAATATTTTCAACCTTTCCTATTTCCCTGACGAACGGGGACCTTATAATTATGATGTTAATCCGGGCCGGTTTTCGCATGGCATAACCGAGCAAGGTAAACTGGTTGATCCATCATCACGTTGGGGCGGTATAATGCGCAAAATGGAATATCCCGATTTTGAAGCTGCCAATGTCGAATATATTACGTTCTGGCTGATGGATCCATTTTCGGAATCACAAACACCGCTGGCACAAACCGGAGGTGACTTGTATTTTAACCTCGGTGATATTTCAGAAGATATTTTGCGCGACGGTCGCAAATCGTTCGAAAACGGGCTTCCCACTTCTGAATTGGTAACTGATGTTGACAGTACTGTCTGGGGAAGGGTGCCAACCAAACAAGCCCTTACACAGTCGTTCGACAGCAAGCCCGAATCGAGGCCGTTTCAGGATGTAGGTTACGACGGATTGCCAACAAATGACGAACAGGTATTCTTCTACGATCAGTTTCTTCAAAACGTCATCAATCGCTACGGCGAATCCTCCGAAGCGTTCAGTAAAACAAATTCCGACCCTTCGGCGGATAACTTTCACTCTTTTGTTGGTGATGATTACGACAATGATCCTAAATACAGCAGTGTTGTTGAAAGGTATAAACTATACAATGGCCCCGACGGCAATTCACCTACCAACGAGGATAACAATTCGAATAACATTGGTCAGCGTAATCCAAATGTTGAGGATTTAAATAACGACAATACCCTTAGCGATCAGGAACGGTATTTTCAGTATGTAGTTCACCTTCGCCCCGAAAACATGGTTGTAGGTCAGAACTATATCACCGATATGTATGGATCAGGAACCGAAAACACTGATCCGGTGCCGCCTCCGGGGTTCAAACTTGCAAATGGCCAGCCGGGTGGCGTTAAATGGTACCTGTTTAAAATTCCTTTGCAACAACCGGATAAAGTAGTTGGCGGAATCCAGGATTATAAATCGATACGGTTTATGCGTATGTTTTTTAAGGATTGGGACACGGCAGTAGTGTGTCGTTTTGCATCCCTGGAACTGGAACGCGGCGAATGGCGTAAATACTCCAATAGCCTGCTGACACCGGGCGAATATATTCCCGATCCCAACCAGGACGGAACAACCTTTGATATTACAACACTTAGTGTTGAAGAAAACTCAAGCCGGAAAAATGTTCCGTATGTTGAACCTCCCGGCATTGAACGTGAAATAAATGTTGCTACCACCAATTACCAGCAATTGAATGAACAGTCGATGGTTCTCAAAACCTGTAACCTGCTGGATGGTGATGCGCGTGGAGGATATAAAACAACAGATTTCGATTTCCGTGATTACAAGAGATTACAGATGTTTATTCATGCCGAAAAAGTACTTGAAGAACAGGAACTGCAAGATGGCGAACTAACAGCTTTTGTAAGGCTGGGCTCCGATTTTACGGCAAACTATTATGAGTACGAGATTCCACTTGTTTTCACACCATGGGGAACTACAGCTACCGACGTGTATGGCATATGGCCCGAAGCAAATAATATGAATATTGAACTTGCTAAGCTGGTTGCTGCTAAAAAGGCCCGTAATGATGAATTGAACAGGTCCGGTTCAGTTATAAGTGTTACAACGCCTTACGTTGTTCCCGACGGGACCAATAAAATAACTATCGTCGGCTCTCCGAGTATAAGCGATGTCAGGGCAATGATGGTAGGGGTGCGAAATCCAAAGCGAAATCCTAAAAAACTTGATAACGACGACGGCCAGGCAAAATGTGCCGAAATTTGGGTGAACGAATTACGGCTTACCGATTTTAACGAAAAATCAGGATGGGCGGCTAATGCAAGGGTTGCCACTAACCTTGCTGACCTGGGAAATGTTATGTTATCAGGGGCTTACAGTTCGGCAGGTTTCGGAAGCATCGAAAAGAAAGTGAATGAACGGCAGAAAGAAGCAATAAGCCAGTTTGACGTTGCCACTAACCTGGAACTGGGCAAATTCCTTCCCGAAAAATCTGGTATCCGCATTCCCATGCATTACGACTATTCACAAACAGTTAGTAATCCTCAATATAACCCGCTTGATCCGGATATTTTATACACCGACCAAACCGAGGATATGAACAAACAGGAGAAAGATTCATTGCAAAGGCTGACAACGGATGTTGTAAAAAGGCAGAATCTTAACTTTATGAATGTCAGGAAGGACAGAGTTGGGGCTGCTGAGAAACCGCAATTATGGGATATCGAAAACTTTGACGTATCCTATGCATACTCCGAAATTTCCCAGCATAACAATGATATTGAATCCGATAGCAAGAAAACATACCGGGGAGGTTTGGGATACAATTTTACAGTAAATCCTAAAAATGTAAAACCGTTCCAAAAAACTGTTCGATCAAAAAATCTGGCCGTTATCCGCGATTTCAACTTTTTCTATCTTCCGAAGTTGCTCTCGTTCCGTACCGATATGTACCGCGATTATCAGCGAAGATTACTCCGCAATAAAAGTGGAGCTGTAATTATACTCGAACCCAATTATACAAAACAGTGGGACTGGAACCGTATTTACGACATAAAATACGATTTCTCCCAGGCACTCAAATTTGATTATAGTGCCAATGTAAATGCGTATATTCTCGAACCTTCAGGTGGCTACGAGAAACAGAACAGCAATTACGAAAATTACCGCGATACCGTTTGGAACTCTATCAAGAGTTTTGGTACAATAAACCGATTCAACCAGCTGGCTAATATCAATTATACAGTTCCGTTTAACAAAATACCCATTCTGAACTGGGTTACCCTTAACGCCCGATATGGTGTAAAATACCGTTGGGAAGCATCACCCCGGTCATTACAGGCCAGGTTCGGAAATACAATTGAAAATTCGCGCGACATCCAGTTGAACGGAGGGTTAAGACTTACAACACTATACGACAAAGTACCATTCCTGAAAAAAGCCCGGCTCGACCTTCAGAAACAAGGCCAGACACAACCAGGAAAATTGCCGGGAAGAGATATGGGAAACCCGAAAGACAAAGATGCTGAACAGGCTAAGAAACAGAAGAGAGATGCCGCAGCAGCTGATAGCCTGGATAAACCAAAGAAAGACTATCTGAAGATCATCGGTACTTATTCCTTGGGGGTATTGATGTCAGTAAAAGACGCCAACTTTACTTTCTCGCGCTCAAATGGAATTATTTTACCGGGATTTGCGCTTGAGCCAGGCCCGTTAGGGAATAACTGGAGTATGAATGCACCTGGCCTTGGCTTTATATTCGGCAGCCAGGACCCAATTAAAGAAAAGGCGGCTACTTCAGGCTGGATTACAAAGGACACTTTGCTCAATAATCCATACATTACCAGGGCAACTGAAAATTTTACTTTCCGTTCAACGATTGAACCGGTAAGGAATTTTAAAATCGACGTAACTGCCGACCGTTCCTATGCAACTACTTTCCAGTCGTATTACAAGTCTAATAGCAACGGCGACTTTCTGGAAACATCAGCCCAGGATAGGGGGAATTTCAGCATGTCATACATCATCTGGCCTACTGCTTTCACTAAGGATAATGATAATGACGAAAGTCCTGTTTTTGAACAGATGCTTTCGTACCGGAAGACTATTGCGGAGAGGCTGGCAAGTGAAAATCCGAATTCTGTTGGTGTTGATTCGCTTGGATATCCTAACGGGTATGGCCCCACACAGCCGGATGTATTGATGGCTTCCTTTATGGCTGCCTACGGAGGAAAAGATCCCGATAAAATCAAATTCAATGCTTTCCCTAAAATCCCATATCCGAACTGGCGTATAACCTACAATGCCAGCCAGGCAATTCCAAAGCTGCGTAAATATTTCCAGGCAGTCAGCGTTTCTCATGCCTATCGTTCATCCTATTCAGTTGGTGGATTTCTGACTGACAGTAAATATGAAGATGCAGGTGGTTTCCCATCGGCAGTAGATAATGCCAAAAACTTTATCCCCGAAAAACACATGGATGTAATTACCATTACAGAGCAGTTCGGGCCGCTGATCGGTTTTGATGTAACCATGAAAAACAGTATGCTTGCCAGGTTGGAATACAAAAAAACGCGAAATCTGGCATTAAGCTTCGTCAACAATCAGCTTACTGAGATGAGAAGTAACGAATTGGTAATTGGTACCGGATACCGGTTTAAGAGTGTTCCGTTTAAAGTGAGATCGCTGGCTACCGGAAAAGCGGTTAAAATGACAAGTGATCTCAATGTGAAGCTCGATTTCTCTATCCGCGACAATAAAACCGTACTGCGACGTATTGAAGAAAACAATAACCAGATTTCGACCGGAACCCGGCAGGTCTCCATTAATTTCTCGGCTGATTATATGGTAAGCCAGAAACTGAATGTACGGCTGTTCTACGACCAAACCATCAGTAAACCATATGTATCAGCTCAAATACCTACGTCAAATACAAATGCAGGTATTTCACTCAGGTTTACGCTGGCGCAATAAAACGGAGGAAAGGATTTCTGGTAGCTTGTTTCTTGTTTGAGGATCTTAGAAAATTGAACTTGATGTAGAGAGTCAAAATTAATCCCTTCCAGAACATGGAACCAGGTACATTGGCACTATAAAACATAATCCCTCCATCAATGATATGGAACTTGGAATTTGGATTTTGAGACTTGGATTTTGAATCTTTTATTCAGAATCATTCTATTTTAAATATAGTTGATTGCAGGTTGTTTACAATGCTTAATTTTGACATCGAAAAAAACATATAACAATGAATATTCCTGAAAATCTTTATTACACCAGTGATCATGAATGGATCAAGGTAGAAGGCAATACCGGCATAGTAGGTGTTACCGATTTTGCACAACACCAGTTAGGTGACATCGTATTTGTGGATGTTGCAACCGTAGGTGAAACATTAGCCGAAGGAGATACTTTCGGAACAATCGAAGCAGTGAAAACTGTTTCTGATTTGTTTATGCCTGTTGATTCGGAAGTAATTGAGTTTAACGAAGCACTTAACAATGAGCCTGAACTAATTAACAAAGATCCTTATGATGCAGGCTGGATTGTAAAAGTAACAATTGCTGATATATCAAAGTTATCCAAACTTCTAACAGCTGAACAGTACAAAGCATTAGTAGAAGCTTAAGCATTATTACTTTTCTGTTTTCAGTTTCCCTCAAAGGTAAAGAACCTGCACCTGCCCTCAAATGGGCAGGTATTGTTTATCCCTGTATGTAAACTGTTGTATTATGGTAAATTGCAAACGGTTTCACAGGATTGTACCCGGAATAAAAATCTTTATGGACTGGATTTTAAATGTGATATGATTTTGTTACCACATATATACGGTATAACAAAAAAATATTACAAAGTTGGAATTGAGTACGGAATTGTTGTAACTTAGCAAGTTCATAATCGAAAACACAAGTATCACACACATAATTACATAAGTTATGGAACTTAAGAAATCAGAGAAAGCAGATCTTGAAAGCAAGAAAAGTTTTTTCTTTCAGATAGGCCTGATATTTGCCATGGCTGTTACCTTGGTGGCTTTTGAATGGAAGAGCTACGACTCCCAGGATTTAGACACTTACACCAACCAGAGATCAAATACCGAAGTGGAAGAACTGGTTCAAATTACCCAGCAAAATACCCCTCCACCCCCACCGGCACCACCTCCACCAACCATAGTGCTCAACATTGTTGAAAATACTGCTCAGATTAACGACGATATCTCAATTGACGCCGAAGCCGACGAGAGCACCCTGGTTGATGAATATAAAGCTCCTGTTGCTGTTAAACAGGAAGAAGAAGAAGAAGTCCAGGAACAGGAAATCTTCCAGGTTGTAGAAAATGCACCTGCCTTCCCCGGTGGTGATGCATCACGTATGAAATTCCTGCAGGAAAATATCAAATACCCGCAAATGGCTCGCGAAAGTGGTATTCAGGGTACAGTATATGTAACATTTGTTGTTGAGCGCAGCGGTGCAGTTACCGATGTTAAAATTTTACGCGGTATAGGCGGAGGCTGCGACGAAGAAGCCGTTCGTGTTGTAAAAAATATGCCGAAATGGGAACCCGGAAAACAACGGGGGAAACCAGTGCGTGTTCAGTTTAACATGCCAATCAAATTTACGCTTGCCGGCTAAGCCGACAGAATATTTCAAAAACCCATCCCCTGCCGGATGGGTTTTTTTATTAACACTTATTAACATTTCTTGTGTAATTTCAGAATGCCCGTATTTTTACCCATAATTCCCTTCGATTTTACTACTAACTAATCCTATCCAACTTATGAAAAAACCAGTTGCCATCCTCATTGTGTTGTTTGCCGTAGCTACTTTGCAGGCACAAAACCTACAGGTTCATTATGATTTCGGCGAAAACCGCAAATTTGTAACCTCCACTGTCGAAATGTTTAAGCCCGATAAATGGGGAAGTACCTTCTTCTTTATCGATATGAATTACGATGCCGAAAATGGAAAAACTGTTAGCCTGGCTTATTGGGAAATTGCACGTGGTATAAAATTAGGTGAAAGTCCTTTTGC
>JAIFMH010000157.1 GCA_020048595.1 Bacteroidota bacterium
ATTAATGTTCCAATCATTCTACCTGTTCTGGCTTTTGATTTTGTCGAAATTTCATCCTTCACAATACAACTGACATTTGATGCCTCTTCCATGAGTTTTACCGGCATTTCGCAGCAGAATGCATTATTAAATAATGGAGCTGTCGCGTCGGAAGTATCTCCGGGAGTAATTCAGATTAATTTCAACACCGTAAGCTCAGTTACCTTACAGAATGACAACCTGATGTTCGACCTTGATTTTCAGGGTACTGCAACAGGCAAAACTAAAATAGACTGGAATTCGTTCCAATGTGTTATCCTTTCGGCAGACGGGGATATAATACCCGGCATCTATACTCTGGGAAGCATTGATATCAAGCCTGCTCCACAAATTGTAACCTCAGGAAGTGGTACATATTGTGAGGGTAATCAAATCAGCCTTGAAGCACAATCGCTGAACGGAGAAATCCTTGAATACTCTTGGATTAAACCTGATGGAAGTATAAAATATGGTCGTACGCTGGATCTTGGACAATTAAGTCCGGATGCATCGGGCTTATACAATGTTACCGGTATAAATATCTCGAGCTGTGCAACTACCGCGGGTGTAGAGGTTGTGGTTAATCCGAATCCCAAACCTATACTTACAGTGACTGGTGACATTTGTCTGGAACAGTCCGTTGTGTTAACAACTGAAACAGCCTATTCAGAATATGAATGGAATGATGGAAGCACAATGGCACAATACCAGGTTGATACCGCTGGTTACTACTGGGTAACTGTTACTGATAACAATAACTGTAAAGCTACTGATTCCATAATGGTTGCCTGTGATTCTATAATTCTGAAGGAACTGTCGATTTGGTTGCCAAATGCGTTCTCACCGGACGGAGATAATATTAATGATGTATTTAAAGCAAAATGTACTCCTGATGGTGTGCCTTTCTCATTCAAAATGATGATATTCAACAAATGGGGGGAACAAATATTCAGTTCCGACGATATAGCTAAAGGTTGGGATGGGCAGTTTAAAGGGCAGCCTTGTCCGTCCGATCTTTACACCTGGATTATTACATTCACTGATCCTGTTAACTACTATTTCCTGGAGAAATCACCTCTTCGTGGAAGTGTAATGCTACTTAAATAGGTAACAATATGAAAATAAAGAAAATATCACTGTTACTTTTCATGATCCTCGGCTGGATAGTTCATATTCATGGTCAGGATGTGATTTATTCACAGTTCTATGCGAATCCGATCTACCTTAATCCTGCTATTGCAGGTTCAAAGATGTCTTCACGTCTTACTTTGAATTATCGCAATCAATGGCCAACCGTCAGCCAGGGATATAATAGTTTCAGTGCTTCGTGGGATCAGCCTGTGGAAAAAATATCAGGAGCTTTGGGAGTTATCGTTAACGCGGATGTTGCTGCCGGTGGTATTTATAACAATTTCAGTGCTAACGGCATATATGCATACAGGCTTGAAGTTTCACGCAAAATATTAGTCAATGCAGCATTTCAGGTTGGCTATATTCAACACAGGTTGGATTGGAGTAAATTGGTTTTTGAAGACCAGGCTAACCAAACCATTCCATCACAATTAAATGTAGGCAAACTGGATTTTAGTGCCGGAGTACTGGCAGGGTATGGTGAACATTTATACTTGGGCGTGGCGGTAAATCACCTTACACAACCCGATATGTCATATTATGACGGCACTATCAACAGGATGGATATGAGGTTTACCGTTCATTCCGGTGTTTTAATCGACGTTAAAGAAGGTGCAAACCGCAGCGATTTAGGAAGTCTCTCCATTTCTCCCAATATAGTCTATGTCCAACAAGGGAAATTCCGCCAGTTAAACCTGGGTGTTTACGCAAACAGCTATCCGCTCATAGCAGGTTTATGGTTAAGGCATTCGTTTGGAAATCCAGATGCCGCTATTCTGTTATTGGGATTTCAACAAAAGAATTATAAGTTGGAATATACATTCGACTACACCCTTTCCCGCCTAAAAATCGGTACCGGCGGGGCTCATGAAATCTCAATGGTCTTTTTGTTTAATAGAAACAAAACCTCATATAAGCATCGTGAATTAAAAGTAACAGGATTTTAATATTTACTGCGAAGTTTCACTTATTGTGCTACTGGTTTTTTGTAGCAGTGAATATAGAATACGCCGACATTGCTTAAGTGTAATTCCTTTTCACGCATTGGGATTTGAACCTCATTGAATATTGCTAAACGTTAATAATCCGGATGTAAAATCCTTTATATAGGCACTATTCATATTTACTTACTATCATATATCAAAACTTTACCTATATTTGCACCCGCTTTTACCGAATCATGAACAAGATATTTCATAGTTTGTTTAAGATAAAAGCGTTATGTCCAGGTTGTTGTAAGTATTTCAACGAAAACTTTTAAATGGAGCTAAAACCAATTAAGAAGGTACTGATTGCCAACAGAGGCGAGATTGCAGTACGTATTATCCGCTCATGCCGCGAAATGGGCATTCATACCGTAGCCGTTTTTTCCGATGCCGACCGTACTTCAATGCATGTACGATATGCAGGTGAGGCGTATCATATCGGCCCTTCACCGTCAAACGAAAGTTATCTGAGAATTGATAAAATCCTGGAAGTGGCTAAACAATCCGGTGCTGATGCCATTCATCCCGGGTATGGTTTCCTTTCGGAGAATGCGGAATTTTCGCGCCGCTGTAAGGAAGAAGGAATTATTTTTATTGGTCCGTCACCGGAAGCAATACTCGGTATGGGTGATAAAATTACTGCCCGTCGCACGATGATTAAAGCCGGTGTACCGGTTGTTCCCGGTACATCCGAAGCCGTTACCAGCGAAGAAGAAGCACTGGAAACCATCCGCCAGATCGGACTCCCGGTAATGATAAAAGCCTCGGCAGGTGGTGGCGGAAAAGGTATGCGACTGGTTAAAGAAGAATCAAAAATACTCAGTTCATTGCGTGGTGCACGTTCCGAAGCTAAAACTGCTTTCGGTAATGATGCTGTTTATATTGAAAAATACATCGATTCGCCTCATCATATCGAATTCCAGATTCTCGCTGACAGGCAGGGCAATACCGTCCATCTCTTCGAACGCGAATGCTCCGTACAACGCCGGCATCAGAAAGTAGTTGAAGAAACGCCTTCCCCAATTATGACCGCAGAAGTCCGTGCCCGGATGGGTGCCGATGCTGTAGCTGCCGCCAAGGCCGCAAATTACGAAGGAGCCGGAACCATTGAGTTTATTATGGACGATAACCTCAACTATTATTTCCTCGAAATGAATACGAGGTTGCAGGTAGAGCATCCTATTACCGAGCGCGTTGTAGGTGTTGACCTTGTGCGTGAACAAATCCGTATTGCCGAAGGAAATCCATTGCCGTTCGCCCAGGAAGATCTGCACCAGAACGGACACGCTATCGAATGCCGTATCTATGCCGAAGATACCGATAATAACTTTATGCCTAATCCCGGAACCATAACCCATATAACTGAACCACTGGGATTTGGAGTTCGTTGCGATGGTTATGTATACGAAGGTTATACCATTCCTATTTATTACGATCCTATGATCAGCAAACTGATTGTATGGGGGAAAACACGTGAGGAAGCTATCGAAAGAATGCGCCGTTCGTTGTATGAATATAAGATCAGCGGAGTTAAAACATCTATCAAATTCCTCGAACGAATAATGGATGCCCCTGATTTCCGTAAAGGCGGGTACAATACCCATTTTATTGAAGACAATATTAAATTTTTGATGGAAGAACCTGAATGTGCCTTCGAATGTGAAAACCTGGCACTCATTGCTGCTTTTGTTGATTATACCTCAAAACTGCATGATATTGAACAAACCATGTCACCTGCATCCTCACGCCATGGCAGCGATTGGAAAGAGTTTGGGCGACGCCTGGCTGCGTGGAGACTCTGATAGATATGGTTGACGGGAAGATTTGATGACAAGTAGAGGGGAGACTGGGCGAGGGGAGACTGGGCGACTTCATTAAGAAATAATGTTGCTTAATTTAAGAATACAAGATTGATACTTAATATTTTACTACAAGATGAAAATACTTAGCTATCGGGAATTACGGGTATATCGTTCTGCCATAGATCTGGCCATGGAAATTTTTGAAATAACAAAATCATTTCCACCCGAAGAAAAGTATTCTCTAACTGATCAAATCAGAAGATCATCGCGCTCAGTTTGTGCAAATATTGCCGAAGCCTGGCGAAAACGTCGGTACAAAGCTGCTTTCATTGCAAAAATTAACGATTCGGAAACTGAAGCCTGTGAAACACAGGTTTGGCTTGAAATAGCTTTACGCTGTAAATACCTAACTGAAGAAAAAACAAATGATTTGATTGAAAAATACGATCATCTTATCAGTCAACTCGTTTTAATGATAAACGATGCCGACAATTGGATAATTGAGAAAAAGTAGACTATTAACTAAACAATCGCAATTTCGCCCCTCTCCTTCTCACCCAGCGCCTTATAACACTAATATCTTGTATTACTGTCTCCCTGTCTCCCCTCTCCTTGTCTCCCCTCTCTTTGCCCCCCTCATCCTATAAAAAAATAAATTACATATGCCCTTAAGACATACAATGGAACTTGAACTTAACGTAGAAGGCCGCAAGGCCATGGTTAAGGAAATAAGCCGCGATGGCAGCCAGCTGATGATCTCTGTTGACGATGAATTATTCAACGTTGACATTGTAAAAGTTGGTCCTGCTGAATATTCGGTTCTTTACAAAGGCCGCTCTTACAATATTGAAGTTGTACCTGGCAGCGAACCCAAGCACTACACTGTAAATACATTATATTTCACTCACGATATAGAGGTGGTGGATGCCGAATCGAGGTATATGCGCAGTCGCAACGATGCAGCAGGTGGTCATGTGAGCAACATTATCCGATCGCCGATGCCAGGCAAAATTGTTAAAATTCTGGTTGCTGTTGGCGATGCTGTTGAAGTAGGTCAAACCGTGATCATAGTTTCGGCTATGAAAATGGAGAGTGAATTTAAAGCCTCTAAAGCCGGCATTGTAAGCGAAATACCCGTAGCCGAAGGTGATACTGTAGATGGCAACCAGGTATTGGTGGTGATTGAAGATGAAGAAATTGAAAAATAATTTATCTGAAAATTCCATGCTCAGGTATATTACTCCCTAAAAGAAAAATTTACAACGCTATTAAAAAGAAAAAACTGCATATGTCCACTTTGAAAGAAAAATTCAAAAAACTGGAAGAAAAAAACCGCGTTGCCGAACTTGGCGGCGGACAGGATCGCATTGATCGTCAGCACCAGGCCAACAGAAAAACAGCACGCGAACGTCTTAATGATTTGCTCGATCCGGGCTCTTTTGTTGAACTTGATAAATTTGTAGTTCACCGTTCCCGCGATTTTGGCATGGAGAAAAACCTGATTCCAGGCGATGGTGTTGTAACAGGGTATGGAAAAATTGACGGCCGGCTGATGTATGTATTCGCCCAGGATTTTACTGTTTTCGGTGGAACTATGAGTCGCTCCAATGCGGATAAGATTGTGAAAATTATGGACATGGCTGTGAAAATGGGCGCTCCATTGATCGGCCTCAATGATTCAGGCGGTGCCCGCATACAGGAAGGCGTTGAAAGCCTTGCCGGGTATGCCGACATTTTTTACCGCAACGTAATGAGTTCAGGTGTTATCCCGCAGATATCGGCAATATTGGGTCCATGTGCAGGTGGCGCGGTATATTCACCTGCTATTACCGACTTTGTTATGATGGTTGAAGGTTCCAGCTATATGTTCGTAACTGGTCCGGATGTTATTAAAACTGTTACCCACGAAGAGGTTACCAAAGAAGAACTGGGCGGTTCGATCACACATAACAGTAAAAGCGGGGTGGCACACTTTACTGCCAACGACGACGAACATGCGATGATGATGCTCCGCGAACTGATGAGCTATCTCCCTTCCAACAATATGGAAGATGCACCCTTCAAAGCAACCACCGACGATATCAACCGCAGCGATAAAAAACTCGATACGCTCATTCCTGAAGATCCCAACAAGCCTTATGATATGAAAGAGCTGATAAAAGAAGTGGTTGACAACCATAACTTTTTCGAAGTTCAGCCTTTGTATGCTCTGAATATCATAATAGGTTTCGCCCGTTTGGGTGGCCGCAGTGTAGGTATTGTAGCCAACCAGCCACAAGCACTGGCAGGTGTTCTCGATATCAATTCATCGGTTAAAGCAGCACGATTTGTTCGTTTCTGCGATGCGTTCAATATCCCTCTCATAACCTTAGTTGATGTTCCGGGCTTCCTGCCAGGTACCAACCAGGAGTTTGGAGGTATTATCAAACATGGCGCTAAATTATTATATGCTTTCGCAGAAGCCACTGTTCCGAAAATAACGCTTATCACACGCAAAGCCTATGGCGGAGCATATGATGTTATGAGCAGTAAACATATTGGAGCAGATCTGAATTTCGCTTATCCTTCGGCCGAAATTGCCGTAATGGGTGCCGATGGAGCTGTTAGCATTATCCATCGCGATAAGCTAAGCGATGAAGCCCGTACACAGGCTGTTGACGATTACCGCGAAACATTTGCCAATCCTTACAAAGCTGCTGAACAAGGGTATATCGACGAGATCATATACCCTCACCAGACACGCTTTAAACTGATACAGGCACTTGAAATGACTCAAAACAAACGTAAAACCAATCCGCCTAAGAAACACGGGAATATTCCGCTGTAATTGGTTAATTGAAAAATAGAAAATAGAAAAGGGGGGCTTAATAGAAGTCCTCCTTTTCTGTTCTGTAACAAAACGTACGTCATTCCCCTATGGTTCTCATTATTCTTAATGCCTCAATTGTTTTTCGAAACACAAAAGGCACAAAAGAGAGAAAATAATAAATACCTCCGTGTTCCTTCGTGACCTCTCTGCCTCCGAGGTTCTACTTATTTAGAATAAATGGGGAAAACAAATACCTCCGTGTTCCTTCGTGATCTCTGTGCCTCCGTGGTTTTATTTATTTGAAATAAATGCTCTATTCATCCACCACAAACTCCACCGTATAACGCGGCGTGCTTTCGAACTCAGCTGATTTTTCGTCCAGTGTATTGGTGATTCTGATGCGTGTAGAATCAATCTGTTTCTCTTTCACAAAATAATCCAATACCATTTTATTCCGGATGGCAAACAGCTTATCCACTTCCTGCCCAAGCATCTGATCACCGATTAATTTAAGAGATTTTACCTGACTTGGCATGCTGGAAACATCTTCGGGCAGCAATTGCTGGTTAAGCCAGATATTGAAAAGTGAATCTTTATTGGAAATATCCTCTATAGCTTTATAATCCTTAGCAACAAGGCTGTCCTTAGGGGATTGCATAATTTTCGCTTTATAATAAATTGCCTTGGCTAGCGACAAAGCCAACAATTCTTTTTCGCTGTCCCGACTTGCGACCTGCACAAATGCAACTCTCAGCTCAGGCTTTTCAGTTAAGGCCTTGCTGATCATATCAAGACTCTTCATCTGCCTCGAATCAAATTGCTTCTGCAGATAATCGAAACGGACATATTTGATGTCTTCCTCATTTCCGCCAAAGGCTTTTGCAAGTAAATCGAAAGGAGCCGTGGCAGCTTTCACTACCAGGTTTTTAACAATCTGCCAGATCACCTTGCCGAATTTGTATGTCGGATCCTTCAAATCTCCTTCAACCGGAATATCCAGATCAATATTGCCTTTCCTGTCGGTGAGTATTGTAATAGCCAGCCGCAAAGGCATTTCATACAGGCCTGCGCCTTTCAGTTTACGGCTCACTTCAATCTTTTTAATACTCATCACATTGGTGCTTTTCAGCTTTCCGTTGCGGATGGTATTTGTACTGTGATAAAACAATGAGCCTTCAACAAAAGCATGAGCTACGTAAAACTTTGAATATGGATTGAAATCGGATATCCTCATTTTTTCAATTGAATAATTGATAGCCATATTCATATAATCCCTGGGATCGAAAGCAAGGTGCGCTTTAAGTATTCCCGAGCGGTTAGCCAGGCAACTCATGTCGAATGTTACACTATCACTTTTCGAACTGATCCGGCCCGAGCGCAGTTCAAGATTTTCGAGGTCGTACACAAATTTATCT
>JAIFMH010000057.1 GCA_020048595.1 Bacteroidota bacterium
ATAACCGTACCGTTATAATTGATATTATTCCTAAGATGTAGGTTTATCAAACCGTTGAAATATTAATAATAAAAGGCTATCTGCGTAAAAACAGGTAGCCTTTTTTTTTGACTCATCAAAACTGCAATGTGTGAATGATGTAACTCTTTCGGGAAATTGTGTAATGCATTCATTTACGAATGTACTCACCTTTGCAGAGTAATTACTGCCTCATACTAAAATCGCTATAATGAAAACCTTAAAATTATTTGTTCTTGCAATGGGTTTGTTTCTTGCCGGAACAACGCAAGCTCAAGTATCCGTAAATGTTAACATAGGTTCACCGCCAATGTGGGGACCGGTTGGATATTCAAACGTTCAGTATTATTACCTTCCTGATGTTTATTCCTATTATGATGTCCGTTCGTCGATGTTTATTTATCAGAGCGGCGGAGTATGGATTCACAGAACATATCTCCCTACACGTTACAGGAATTATGATTTGTATGGCGGATATAAAGTTGTTTTGAATGATTATCATGGCAACAAACCTTATTCGCATTATAAAGAACATAAACACAAATATGCCAAAGGCTAC
The DNA here is from genome assembly GCA_020048595.1 of Bacteroidota bacterium. Taxonomy (GTDB): domain Bacteria; phylum Bacteroidota; class Bacteroidia; order Bacteroidales; family UBA4417; genus UBA4417. Next base: position 578 of record JAIFMH010000057.1, read on the forward strand.
CGCGGACCAGCACAAAAAAACATAGGTCCAAAACCGGGTAAAATTAAACCGGGTGGTAATAGCCAGTTCAGGAAAGAGTCCTATAAATCGTCAGGTTACAGTAAAGGCAAGAATGATGGAAGTGTAAAAAGCAAGGGAAATGACAACAAAAAAAGTTCAAATAAAGGAAATAGCAAGGGTGGGGGAAATGGGAAGAAGTAAGAATCAGCATCAGATCAACCACTGTAATTAAAGATTTTGAGAATAAACAACAATGAGAATTTTTAACTAAACCCAAAAATCAAACAAATGAAAAAAATTACTTTTACTTTTCTTATAGCCCTGATGATTTCAGGGGCTGGTGCTTTCGCACAGAAGTCGGCCTATTCGTCCAGTCATGGCAATACCCTTAATTTAGGACTGGGTGTTGGCGGATACTACGGATATTACAATCATGTAGGTCATTCATTACCCGTTCTGAATATCAACTACGAATTTGATGTGGCAAGGAATTTTACACTGGCTCCTTATGTATCTATTTATACCTACAGGAACGACAACGACCATTACCGTGAAACAATTCTCCCATTAGGTGTTAAAGGAACTTTCTATCTCGATCAGGCACTCAATGCAGGTGCAGCCTGGGATTTTTATCTTGCCGGTTCGTTAGGATTTGCCTTAAGAACAGCAACATGGGATAGTGGTTATGATGGTGAAACATATTACCAGGATGTAAGTCCTTTACTACTTGATTTGCACTTAGGAGCCGAATACCACCTGAGCAACAGTGTTGGTTTATTCCTTGACCTTTCAACGGGTGTAACAACTCTTGGTTTATCATTCCGCTAGTACCATATAAATGAGTGTTGTTTTTTAAACAACCTTATTCCGGCAAAAACCTGTTTCAGTCTGAAACGGGTTTTTGCGCTTTTAACCAGGAAGTATTACCGGGGGAAAACTCAATTTCCATTTGGTATTAATGGTTTTAGCGCTGAATATGTATGAATGATACAACTTATTTCAATAATAGTATAACACTTACCGGCATGAAGGGGCAGACCTTTGCATTATAATTTTAAATACTAAGGATATGAAAAACTCAAAATTAAAATTCATCATTTACACTGCTGTTGCTGCGTTGCTTTTTGTGACCACATCAAAAGTCAATGCTCAGAAAGGCGAATTCGGATTGCGCTTTATGCCAACCGTTTCTGCTTTCGATATGCAAACTTCTTCCGGCGGCGTTGTAAAAGGGGAAGCAACTCTCGGTTATGGAGTTGGTGCTTTACTTGGATTCAACTTCTCGGATCATGTGGGCCTTCAGGGAGAAATTATTTACAGTTCAATCAATCAGAAATATACGGAAGAGGATGTTGAGTACAAAGTCAATCTGAAATATGTCAACATTCCTTTACTTTTTTCGCTCAATACAAATAAATCTGGACCGGTAAATCTAAACCTGGTTGGCGGTCCGCAAATAGGTTTAAGTGTTGGAAGCGATGTTTTTACATCAGGCAATAATACCGGTGAATCTCAACCCGTTGTATCGGTTAAAAAAGGCGACCTGGGACTGGCTTATGGCGCTGGTGTTGATTTTGGGCTGAATCCTTCGGGCGCAATTCGTTTGGGACTAGGTTTTCGCGGCGTATACGGATTGTTTGATATCAGCGATAATAATTCAAGTACCACAACCGATTCCTACTATATCCTCGACAGAACACATATGAAAACGTATTCGGCTTATGCCGGATTATCCATTCTGTTCTAATACTTACTACTTGTTTCCCGCTAAACTTGCATAAACCTGTTTCAGTTGGAAACGGGTTTTGTGCATAAAATACATTGAAGAGTCTTAAAAAGTCATAAGGAATGAAAGATAAAAAACCTTCCTCAAAACTTTCTCGTTTCTGGAAAGTTCTTGGTCCCGGGCTAGTTACCGGTGCAAGTGATGATGATCCTTCAGGAATAGCTACATATTCGCAGGCTGGTGCTGCTTATGGCTTTTCGACCTTGTGGACAGCACTTATAACGTTTCCGCTTATGGCATCCATCCAGGAAATGTGTGCGCGAATTGGCCTGGTTACATCACATGGTTTGGCCGGAACGCTGAAAGCAAATTATTCAAAACCTGTTTTGTATTTGATGTTGCTATTTAGTTTTCCGGCAATTGTTTTGAATATTGGTGCCGATATTGCCGGTATGGGTGCCGTGGGTAATCTCCTTTTTCCATCCATTCATGCTATTTATTTCAGCATCCTTTTTACACTAATCCTGTTAGGGTTAATAATTTATCTGCCTTATCAAAGAATAGCTTCTGTTCTGAAATATCTCTGCATCGTGCTTTTAGTTTATATGATCGTTCCATTTATGTATAAGCAGGATTGGATAGCAGTTCTGAAAGCTACTTTTATTCCAACCATTCATTTCGATAAGAACTTTATCAGCATCCTGGTAGCTATTCTGGGTACTACAATATCTCCGTATCTTTTTTTCTGGCAGGCAACCATGGAAGTAGAAGAAAAAAAACATAAGAAAATTCTTGTAGTGAATAAAAGACTAATAAGCGAAATGAAAAAAGATGTCGATTTTGGAATGCTTTTTTCAAACCTAACCATGTTTTTTATTATTCTCACAACAGGATCGGTTTTGTTTAATGGTGGCGTTCATCAGATAGATACAGTAGAGCAGGCTGCCCAGGCACTGAAACCTTTAGCCGGAAATGCTGCCTATTTGCTGTTTGCAGTTGGTGTAATAGGAACCGGTTTCCTTGCTATTCCTGTGTTAAGTGGTTCGCTTTCATATATCATAACCGAAACATTTGGGTGGAAAGGCGGGCTGGATAAGAAATTCTACCAGGCCAAAGGCTTTTATGTTATTATTTCTGTATCGCTGATTCTGGGCTTATCAATGAATTATATTGGTATTTCGCCCATTAAGGCACTCATTTATTCGGCAATTCTTTATGGTTTGACAGCTCCGGTTTTAATTGCAATTATTCTGCACATTTCGAATAACAAAAAAATCATGGGCACTTTTACAAACAGCAAAATGTCCAATGCCCTCGGATTTGCAGCTTTGGTCCTGATGACCACCGCAGCAGTGATTTTAATTTACATGCAGTTTGCCGGATAATAAAACCAGAAATCAGCAAGCTCAAAATCTGATAAGTGTGAATAATGTAACACTTTTACAAAATTGTGTAATGCTATCCAGTCTATTGAGACTGATCTTTGTGTCGGTAAATTATTCAATTAAATTATAAATACAAAAATCATGAGTATCAAGAAAACATTAATAGGCGTAGTGGCCGGAGCAGCCGCCGGAGCAGTATTAGGAATTTTGTTTGCACCTGCCAAAGGTTCAGTTACCCGCAGGAGATTTTCAAAACAAGGCTTTGATTATACTGAAGAATTAGAGGAAAAATTCAACGATTTGATTGATAGCATTACCGATCAGTTCGAAACCATGGTTGAAGAAGTAAACCACATGGCTAAAGAAGGAAAACTAAATCCGGATAATAGCCAGCCAAGCTAAATATTGAGTTGCCATCGTGGAATCAGTGGTAAAATGAGGATTAGCAACGATTTTTTTTAAGTTATCCCCTCTAATTACAAAAGCCAAAAAAGAACATATAAATCATGGAAACTGCGTCAAATGCAATAGAATCACTTTTTGAGAAAGCGGAAGCTTACGGACGAACAACCTATGAACTTTCGAAACTCAAACTTCTGGAGACAACCAACATTGTTGTAACTTCATTGATAGCAAGGCTTAGTGTTATTCTTATGATCTCTATGTTCTCCTTTGTATTGAGTATAGCAGTTGCCCTTTGGTTAGGCGATTTACTTGGCAAGGCATATTATGGGTTTTTTATTGTTGCAGGATTTTACCTCCTGGCTGGCATAATGTTGCACTTTTTCCTTCATAAATGGGTGAAAAAACCCATCAGCGAATTAATCATTAAACAAGCGCTTCAATAAATATTACCATGCAAACAATTATTACTGAAACAGATCTTAGGGTAGCTATCCTTCAGTTAGAAAGCAGGCAGGCAGAAGAAGGTAAATTGTTGAAGGCCCAGTTCCTGGTTGCCGTTGAAAGTATAAAGCCTATCAATCTGATCAAAAGCGCATTTCTGGAAGCCACGGAGAGTGAAGATTTGCAGGACAATGTTATAAATTCGTCAATCGGGCTTTCTGTCGGATACCTTTCCAAAGTATTGTTTCAGGGGATTTCGGGCAGTCCGATAAAAAAAATGCTTGGCACGGCATTAATGTTCGGAATTAAAAAAATAGTAGCTCAAAATCCTGAAACTGTCAAAACATGGGGAAGGGTGATATTTAATCTAGTACGAAATTTATTGAGTGAAAAGAATAAAAAGGCCCAGGCAGAAAAAGATTGGAAACCTGCTGCTGAATAGTTTGTATCCCTGATTATAATTTATATCCTTATCCATGTACCATACCGCGGAAGCGGAACAGGATGAGGCCACATAATGTCCGCAGTAAACAGCTGCGGACATTTACTTTTATGCAAAATCTTTAATTCCTCACTAAATAGTTGGTAGAAATATAGTGCATCAGTCTGATCCTAGTCCAGTATTTGCTTCAATTACGTTAAATTGTCACCAAAGCAATTTCTGTACTTGCTTTTCTGAATAGCCAGGCATTGCTTAATCTTCAAAATGCTATCTGTTTTAATAACAGGTTCATTTTGATTCAAAATTTACACCCCGAAATCCAAACCCGGAACGTGAATCCCAGAACCTGAAACTTTACTACCCCTTTTCGCTTCCCGACGCTTTAAGCACATCAAGTAATTTCCTAAGATTAATAGTGGCATACGTTGATGAATGATCGGACATAGCATAAGGTAGTATCAGATCATCATTATGAATAATTGAGCCGCACGAATAAATTACATTCGGCACATATCCTTCTCTTTCTGTTTCGTTTGGAACCATCAAAGGGCTGCTTAGTCTCCCGATTTCGTTCTCCGGATTTCCAAGTTCATACAACGAAGCTCCCAGCGTGTATTCCCGCATCGGGCCAACGGCATGAGTTATTACAAGCCAGCCTTCCTCAGTTTCGATAGGTGAACCTGCATTTCCCAACTGTACAAGTTCCCAGGGGTATTTAGGCTGTTGAATGATTTTGGCATCGTGCCAGATATTTATGCTATCCGAATACGCGATGTAATTATTTACACCATCAATCCGGCAGAGCATGGCATATTTCCCGTTTATTTTCCGGGGGAAAAGAGCCATTCCTTTATTTTGGGCCAGTGCTCCGTTAATAGGTAACATCCGGAAATTATAAAAATCCTTGGTGCTTATCAGTTTTGGACGGATAGCCATTCCATCGTATGCAGTGTAAGTGGCATAATAGGTTACTTCGCCGTCGTCGCCGGTAAATTTAACAAAGCGTGCATCTTCAATACCTCTTTGCTCGCTTGCCGAAATTGGAAAAATCACCCTTTCGGAAATGGCTGAATCAATTGAAAAACTTATTTCATAATGTGAAGATGCCAGCCACATCATCCGGTTCATTATTTTGATATTATCTTCAGTAAGCTGAGGATCCTTACGCGCGATTTCGAGGTTCGACATCAATTCGCCGTAGGTAAAATTATCCTTGAGCTTATCCATGATAAACGCCGGCGATATTTCTTTTCTCTGGTCCTGTTTTTCATCTATTTTGTCAATAATAACAGGTGGAATAATATTTCCCTGGTCCGGTGTTTCATCATGTTTATCAAGTATTGCGGGCGAAATCAGATTTCCCTGTGCCTGCAGCTCACTTAGCTTTGCCTCAAACGTTTTTTTGTCATAGACATTTCGTTTGATTACATCAGCTTCAGCAAGCATTTTGCCAACGGGTTCAAGTATCAGATTGTTGTTCTTATCAATAATTCCTGACCTGAAAACTACGGATGAGATATGCCCTTCACCGGTAGCACGGAAACTGAAGATTACCCGTGTCTCATCGGATCGGGTTTCGGACTGGTCCGGATTTTCAACTATGGATGGGTTGAAAAAGGCAGCTGACTCAATGGAATACTCCATGGTGAAATACGAACCTATCAAAGCCTTCTGGGAGGTGCTGAGGTCTTCCTCGTTCACCTCAATTTTATCAAATATAGGCCCCAGTTTAGCGAAATGTTTCTCAAATATTTTCGAAATATTCCTGTGCCTCCGCGAATATCCTCTGAGCAACTGGCTCATGGCAATATTTACTTCTTTTTCGGGCATGGCTAATACTTTCCGGATTATATCAGCCGACCTGTCATCACTTAAATAAAGGAAACGGGCAATTACCCTGCTGGGGTCAGGCGAAAAAACATATTTTTTTCTGGTTACAACTACTTGCATTGGATTTATTTTTTATCGAAGGGAACAGTGCAAAGCACTGGTAAAACTATGCTTCAGGGCTTCGCCTTGCATAGTATTCTAATTTTTCGGCATTTTAATTGGGATGATTTCAGAACGCTTTGAAAACCCTGGCAGGATCAAAAAATGTTCAACAATCCGATTTTTACGAAAGTAATGATTTTGAGGGACTTTTAATGCTATTTATCTGGATATTATCCAATTTGCATTTTTTTAATGTTTTTTAATTTTCCGGAATTAATATAAACTGTCCTATCATGCCTGAACACTTTCCAGTTGCTTTTGATTCAATTTAATTATCTTCCTGAAATGAAAACCATAAATAGTAAATGTTATGGAGTTTTTAAATAGTGCTGGCCGGTTAAATAGTGTCCAGAAAAACAGATTCCAGTATTGAAGTCGTGACCTGCTCCAGAATCCCAGGTAAAAGAATGATTTAAAAAGAGCAAGCATATAATGAAAACCCATGGGACTGCTCTTGCGCCTGGTTTTCCGATATTCCCTGAGAAATGTTTTTATCCTTGCATAATATGCCTTTGGCGAATAAATTGAAACCAGTATTTTCATGTAGCCTTTAACAAGTTCTTCTGATTTCATCTTTGGTACAAAGTTCATAGTTAAATCAGTATTATCACCTGAGGATTGGTTCAATATCCTGTTTTCCTGTCGTAAACGGTGGTAAAGTTTTGTATCGGGCAGAGCAGTCAGTAGTCCAACCATGGCAGTTACAATTCCGCTACGCTGTATAAACTCAACCTGCGAATCGAATATGGATGAAGGGTCGTGATCAAAACCTACAATAAATCCACCGGTTACTTCAAGCCCGGCTTTTTGCAGGGTGTTTACACTGCTAAGCAGATCACGGTTCTCATTTTTAAATTTATTGCATTCCCTCAGGCTTTCCAAATCCGGTGTTTCAATGCCGATAAACACTTTGTCAAATCCGGCTTCGGTCATCAGTTTCATTAACTCCTGTTCATCGGCCAGTTCAATGGATACCTGGGTGTTGAACGAATGTTGTGTTACATACTGCGACTGCCATCCTATAACGGCAGGAAGTATATCCGTTTTAAGCTTTGGTTTATTGCCGATAAAATTATCGTCAACAAAAAATATTTCTTTTCTCCATCCTGATTTATGAATGGTTTCAAGCTCATTGATAACCTGATCACGTGTTTTTGTACGCACCTTGCGGCCGATTGTTGCGTAGTTGTTCATATTAATAAGCGACCATTTGGGGACAGGTGTCTGCGAAATATCAGCAAATTCTTTGGTGGTGTACAAATGTTTGGGACAACCTTGTGCCAGATCCATCAGGAATTCGGGTAAAGTAAGTTCGGCTTCGTTCAGTACCAGGTAGTCGACATCTCCGAAATCAGCAAAATCAGTTGTAAACAACGGGCCTCCTGCAATAATTTTCTTGCTCATTGCTTTGCATCTGCTGATTACTTCCAACGTTGATTTCCTTTGCACATTCATGGCACTGATCAGCACATAATCAGCCCGTCGGATCAGTTTATCATCCAGTTTTTCAACATTAAGGTCCACCAGTGTAAGCTCCCAGTCGGCTGGTAACATCGAAGCAACCGTTAATAAGCCCAAGGGAGGTAAAGCAGCTTTCCGGTGAATAAACTTCAGAGCGTATTTAAAACTCCAGAAAGTATCAGGGTATTCAGGATAAATTAAGAGTGCGTTTTTCATCCCAATAGCTTTGGATACTCAGTGTAACATAGTATAGGCCAGAGATTTATTTGATGAATATAATCACCGTAACTGCGGACAAATTTTTTATAAAAATACTTCATCAGCAAGCTGAATGCTTTATATAATTTTCCATTGAGTTTTAGTTAGCATATCTCAGTAACTTTATTTTAAAAACAAACGAAAAGTGCGTTCCGTGCTTCAGTGAATGAGTTACTGAATATGAATGTTGAAATATTTGTTTCCCCTTTGCTATAGCTGAATTACTAACAGAATTCACAGGAGAAAAAATAATGCAAGTGTGAATTTTCAGCATAAAACCAGATTAAATTTCATATATTTACAATGCAGATTCTGATTAAAATAAATCGTTTGAAGCTCTATATTAAAAATATGGTTTGCATCCGGTGCAAGATGTTGGTGAAATCGGAGTTGACAAAACTCGGATTGCATTACATAAATGTTGAATTGGGTGAAGCACATATTATGGAGGAAATCACTAACGATCAGTTTGTACAGTTGGGCATAGCCCTTAAAAAGGATGGTCTGGAGTTGATGGATGATAAAAAAAGCATTCTGGTTGAGAAAATAAAAACGAGTATTATTGAGCTGGTCCATTACAATGATGAACAACTAAAGGTAAACCTGTCTGATTATCTCAGCGATAAGCTGAATCACAATTACACTTACCTGGCTAATCTTTTTTCCGAGGTTAAGGGTACAACCATCGAACAGTTTTTCCTGGCTCATAAGATTGAAAGGGTAAAAGAACTGCTGGTATACGAAGAACTCACTCTCAGCGAAATCGCATACAGAATGCATTACAGCAGCGTCGCCCATCTGTCGTTCCAGTTTAAAAAAATGACCGGGCTTACTCCATCTCACTTTAAAAATCTGAAACACAAAAGGCTCAATGCCCTGGGTAGTTTGTAACTTTTATAAACAATTTCTAATTGCATCTGATATTTTTTTTGCGGGTAACTCATCATTAAGAGGCAATGGAACCTGGCAACAGGAATCCGAACCTTTCACACTATTTGAGTTTACAAATTCGATTTTCTTTCAGATTCCCTCAAGCTGAATCTTATACGTAATTTAATTTTCAGAATTAGGTTGATCTGCGGTCTGCGTGCAAGAATTATACGAACAGGATCATAAAGATTCACCTCCAGACCTTACATTCCAGGTTTACTTTATACTTA
>JAIFMH010000082.1 GCA_020048595.1 Bacteroidota bacterium
TATCCTGAAAAATTAACCGGATTTGCAACCATTGTCTGGTTTCACGGTGGCGGTTTAACCGGTGGGAGTAAGGAAATCCCCCAGGCTTTAAAAGATAAAGGTGTTTGCATTGTCGGCGTTAATTATAGGTTGTCGCCTAAGGTGAAAGCTCCGGCTTATATTGAAGATGCCGCTGCTTCCGTTGCATGGGTATTTCAGAATATAAAGAGCTATGGCGGAGATTCAACACTTATTTTTGTTTCAGGGCATTCGGCCGGAGGCTACCTTTCGCTGATGGTTGGCCTCGACAAAAAATGGTTAAATAAATACAATATCGACGCTAACCGTATTGCCGGTTTAATACCGCTCAGCGGCCAGGCCATCACACATTTTACCATACGAAAAGAACGGGGAATTGCCGAAACCCAACCCATCATTGATGAATTTGCTCCTACTTATCATGCTCGCGCTGATGCGCCGCCTTTACTTTTAATTACCGGCGACAGGGAAATGGAATTGCTTGGCCGCTACGAAGAGAATGCTTACCTGTCGCGCATGATGAAAATTGCCGGGCACAAACAAACAACGCTCTACGAATTAAACGGATATGGCCATAATATGACTGAACCGGCCTTTCCTTTATTGCTAAACGAAGTGGCAAGAATAACCGGAGAAAAGAAAGGGAAATAATTCGATTCCCATAACATAAAATAGGTAAACAAACCAGTCGTGTAACCAATTATCGAGACATAACATACAATTTGATACAATGAAAAAAATTCTAATCTCCCTGTTTTTAATAAATATGCTGATAGCTGCTCATGCCCAAACCGATACTATCATCCTGTATCCCAATGGTGTTCCCGGATTAAAAGGAGTTCAGATTCCAGAAGATTCACAAAAATCCGGCGGAATTACGCGGGTTAAGGATATCACCCAGCCTGCAGTGTATGTGTATCAGCCAAAAAATAAAACTTCTGACGCTTCAGTTATTATCTGTCCGGGCGGCGGTTATGGAATCCTGGCCATTGACCACGAAGGATATGAAATTGCCGAATGGTTTAATAACAGAGGCGTAACTGCATTTGTGCTTAAAAACAGGCTTCCCCAAGACGAATTATTCGAAAATGCTGAAATCCGACCTTTACAGGATGCGCAACAGGCATTCCGGATTATCCGTAAGAATGCGGCTAAATATGGGGTTTCTCCGGATAAAATCGGGATTATGGGATTTTCGGCCGGTGGCCACCTGGCATCAACAGCCTCAACGCATTTCAATACGCAGGTGGGTGAAATTACAGATGCAACGATGAGTGTAAGGCCCGACTTTTCGCTTTTAATATACCCTGTAATCACTTTTGGAGCTGTAAATACACATTCCGGAACAAGAGATAACCTGGTTGGAGCAAATGCTACGGCTGATAAAATTGATCTTTATTCGAATGAAAAACATGTAACAGCGGAAACACCTCCCACATTTCTGATCAGCACAACCGACGATTTCGTTTCGCCCGAAAACAGCATTTTATATTTCCAGGCCTGCCGCACTAATAAAGTTCCCGTCGAAATGCATATTTACGAAAAAGGCGGGCATGGCTATGCGCTCAAAAAAAACGGGCTGGGACCTGTAGAATCATGGCCCGAAAGGATGGAGGACTGGTTGCGGGAAAGAAAGTTGATGAAGTAAAAAGGTCTGAATTTTATATTCTTTTCAGCATTAGTAACTAAAAATTGCAAAGGATTTCCTGTTTAGATTTTCGGCAAATTCATTAGTTTTTGAATTGAAAATCTTTCTATAACCAAACCCAAATGCCTAAAAGGTAGCCATCAAAATCCGGAATAGGTTATGATAGCTCTAAAAGTATTATTTTTGATTTTCAGGAATTTCCTTTTAGCCATGTTGATTAATTCATTCATTTTTTCACAATCTGGCTAATCAGCATTCAATGATTTGCAATTCATAAACGTAACGAAAGCACCAAATAAATGATACACCTGCCGCCTCTTATTATTGACCTGGCCCTTATCCTGGTTTCTGCTGCGGTAGTTACACTGATATTTAAAAGATTGAAACAGCCTGTGGTGTTAGGCTATATTATTGCCGGATTCCTGGTGGGCCCCAATTTTAAAATGTTTCCATCCATTGTTGATATTGAAGGCATAAGAACCTGGGCCGAAATTGGTGTGATATTCCTCTTATTCGGACTGGGACTCGAATTCAGTTTCAAAAAACTGATCAAAGTTGGTGGTACAGCTGTAATAACCGGTCTGACTGAAATCACGCTTACAATGATTGTAGGCTACAGCGTAGGGCAGTTACTGGGATGGAACTCAATTGACAGTTTGTTCCTTGGCGGTATTCTTGCCATTGCATCCACAACCATTATAATACGTGCTTTTGATGAATTAGGCGTGAAAAATCAAAAATTTGCAGGCATTGTAACAGGAGTATTGGTAATTGAAGATCTGGTTGCTGTACTGTTGATGGTATTGCTTTCGACAGTAGCCGTGAGCAAAACATTCTCCGGCAGCGAAATGATTTTTTCAGTACTGAAACTGGCTTTCTTTTTAGTGCTGTGGTTTGTTTCCGGAATATTTTTTCTGCCCACCTTGTTGAGGCGAATCCGTTCGTTAATGAATGAAGAAACACTGCTTATTGTATCCCTGGCTCTTTGTTTTCTGATGGTGGTTCTGGCAACTTATTTTGGGTTTTCACCTGCACTTGGTGCGTTTATAATGGGATCTGTTTTAGCAGAAACAACGAAAGCCGAAAAAATTGAACACCTTACCAAATCTGTGAAAAATCTTTTCGGTGCTATATTCTTTGTTTCGGTTGGAATGTTAATCGATCCCGGCGTAATGATGCAATATGCACTTCCAATAGCAGCAGCTACACTTGTACTGTTATTTGGGAAACCTCTTTTTGTAACACTTGGAGCAGTAGCAGCCGGGCAACCACTTAAAATTGCGATGCAGTCGGGGATGAGCCTTTCGCAAATCGGTGAGTTTTCATTTATTATTGCCACCCTTGGACTCACACTTAACGTTACCAGTAATTTTTTGTACCCGGTGGCAGTAGCAGTATCGGTACTTACAACATTTACCACACCTTATATGATCCGGTTGTCGGAACCCTTGTATAAACGGATCGAAAAAATTATACCCCGAAAGTGGGGAAAGGTATTAAATCGTTATGGTGTTGAAGCACAAAATATTACAGAAATAAGCGACTGGAAAAAAGTATTGCGATTTTATTTTATTAACGTAACTATATTATCAGTAGTTATAATTACCATTGTTTTGTTAAGCACGCTCTACCTTGCACCAATGTTTTCCGATTATCAGTGGGGCCAAACGGTAACAGCAGTCATAACACTCATTATTTTATCTCCTTTTTTATGGGCGCTTGCTTTTCGCAGAACCAACCGCCAGGCTTATGCCAATGTATGGCTAAAAACTTCACAGCGCGGTCCCTTATTGGTTTTGCTTCTATCAAGAGTAGTATTAGCTGTATTGTTTATCGGATTTTTATTTGACCGGTTATTCTCTCCATGGATAGCATTGGCTGGTGTAATTGTTTCGATACTGATCCTGGCGCTTCTGTCAAAGAAGATTAAGACTTTTTATGGGAGAATAGAAATGCGGTTTCTTAACAATTATAATGCACGCGAGATTGAAACACCTGATACCATTGGAATGCTTAGCCCATGGGATACACACATGGCCATATTTGAGTTGAATTCAAAATCACCGTATATCGGAAAAACATTATTTGAATCTAAAATAAGGGAAGAGTTTGGCGTAAATATTGCAGTTATTGAGCGCGGTGATTTTGTGATAAATGTTCCCGGACGGGCTGAATATTTATATCCTAACGATAGAATTTCAGTTATAGGAACCGATGAGCAGCTCGAAAATTTCAGATTACACCTCGATTCAACTTTGGCTGAATCTCAGAAGGAGCCAACCAAACAAACGGTATCCTTGCATCATTTTACATTAGGGCCGAATTGTCCTCTTTTAAATCGGACTATAAGGGAGTCAAAGCTTCGTGAGCGTTCCAAAGGGCTTGTAGTTGGTATCGAAAGAAACGGGAAGCGCCTTTTAAATCCTGAATCCGACCTGGTATTTGAAGCAAATGATAAAGTCTGGATAGTAGGAAATGAATTGCGGATACAGATTCTGCTTAAGGAATTAGCCGGATAGCATGACGGAAAACACTCCGGACTTTATTTCTCATTGGATGAATAAACCATAAATTCTTCCGTTGATTCAATAGTAATATTTCCATTTCTTCCGTTTTCGGCCCAGCCTATTGCTGATGGTCCGTCATAGCCATCAGCTCCGTTATGGCCCGATGGATTTCCATATCCTCCGGAGCCTCCCCGGCCACCTCTTCCTTCGCTTCCATGCTTGCCTCCTGATCCGCCATCACTTAAGGGTACTATCATGTAAAGGTATGGACGGGCATCATCTGTAAGATAAACCGTGATGTTACCGCCATATCCGCCAATGCCGCCTAATCCTGCAGCACCTCCCCAGCCACCATCGCCACCGTCCTCGCCTTCTTCCTGAACGTTTACGCAAACTTCCACTTCCACTTCCACATTCACAATAACATCTTCTGTAACCGGAACATCAACTTCTATTTCCACTTCCTTGCCTTCACTGTTTGTTATGGTCTGCTTTTCCTTTTTTATTACAGTCCGTTTTTCGGTTTTAGTAACTATCTGTTTCTCCATGTGTTTTTCAACATGTATCTCGCCTTGTCTTCCATCCCCGCCGTTACCTCCGTTACCGCCATCGCCACCCGTACCACCTGATCCCCCTGCTGATGTCACCTCCAGGCTTCCGCCTTCCGGGTTTACCAGGTAGCGGTATTCTTTGTTAGTGCTGAAATCCTCAGCAAAAATATAGAGTAAATTGCAATTGAGAATTGAATCATAGTACAAATCAGCCCAAACCCCGATATCCGGGCCATCCGATCCGAATTCCCCATGCTGCCCGTTCTGCCCATCCGAGCCATTCCAACCACTGCCGCCACCTGATCCATTTGAACCTGAAAACCCTGACCTGCCGGACCAGCCTCTTAAATACAATTCGTACTTATGTTTATAATCGAGCAGAACAGGAAAAGTATCAGTTACAGCAGGATTCCTGTACGAACAAATTATAAATGAAACCGAATGTTGATCAATTTTGGTGATATCGGGTTCAATGGTGAATTTGCCTTTCCCCCACGACACCCCGTTTCCGGAAAAGTGGTATAAATCTGATTCTTTATTGCTTCTCAGATCATTGTAAACCCGTTGCACTCCGTTGTCGAAATCAGCGATCAATTCTCCTTTAACCTGGCTTCCGGGAGATTTATCGAATTGGTTTGTTGGCCGGAATGCAATATGTGTTTCATAGTTTAATGGCAAGATTAGCTCTTTTATAAGTTCCGGTTGCTTTCGCGGATAAGCCTTTATGCTGATGGATTGCCCTATAATTGGTTGCGTTAGTTTGTTAACCGAAACACGGCCCGAAAGAAAAGTTCCGCCTGTAACTTCAATTTTATAGTTCCACCAGAATACAGAACCATCCTTCATTCCCTTGGTTTTGCTGATCTTCCCGTTTTTGTTATAGGCTATCACGCCAATTGTAAACGACTCTCCCGGAAGTACAAGTTGCTGTTTGTCAAATACAATCTGGATTGAATCAATCTTATGAGAAAGATTAAAGGCTGATACCGGAAGATTTATTCCTGAAAACAAGAAAGCCAAAAAGCAGAAAATTTGTTGTTTCTTTTCCATAATACAATAAATTCAGGATCATAAAGACAGTAGAAAAGCTGCAATAATCGTTCCCAAATCAAGCATTTTGGGAACTAATTTCAGAAAATCGAAAAAGGATAATGATAAAAAGAAATGGCAAGAATCTGACTGATTAACAGATCCTTGCCACGAAATAATTCTTCAAAACAGATGCTCTTTATTCTGTTAGTTTATTTTCACCCAGCCATTCCCTCGCATTTACAAATGCTTCAATCCATGGCGAAAGCTGATCGGCAGCACGTGCATCCGGATACAATGGCCATTGCCAAGGCAGCAACGAACGTTCCAGATGCGGCATCATAACGAGGTGACGGCCGTCATTACTCGAAATGCAGGCAGCATCGTACATCGATCCGTTTGGATTTCCGGGATAACCACTGTAGGAATATTTTGCTGCGATATTATATTTTTCTTCGGCATATGGAAAACTGAACTGTCCTTCGCCGTGTGCAACCCAAATGCCCAGTTTGCTGCCGGAAAGGGATTTTAGCATAACGGAATCATTTTCAAGTATATCAACCGTAAGGAAACTCGATTCGAATTTTCCGGATTCATTATGCAGCATTTTTGTTTTCAGCTGATGATCAGGATTTACCAGGCCGAGTTCAATCATCACCTGGCAGCCGTTGCAAACTCCGAGGCTAAGCGTATCTTTTCTTGCATAAAATTTCTCAAGTGCAATACGGGCGTTGTCGTTGTATTTAAATGCTCCTGCCCAGCCTTTGGCCGAACCAAGTACATCGGAATTGGAGAACCCACCGACAAAAACAATCATCCGTATATCTTCCAGCGTTTCGCGCCCGCTCATCAGGTCAGTCATGTGAACATCCTTCACATCCAGACCGGCCAGGTGCATGCTCCAGGCCATTTCGCGGTCGCCGTTTACACCTTTTTCGCGGATAATGGCAGTTTTTATTCCTGAGCGGGTTTTTCGGTTGGGATCAATTCCAAACTGGCTGAATTTCCCTGTAAATCCTTCCGGGAAAACGAAATTTCGTTCCTGAACGGCGTAATTATCAAACCGTTCTTTTGCCTTTAATTCACCACTTTGTTTGCTATCCAGCAGGTAAGATGACCGGAACCATTTGTCGCGTAAAGAATGAATATCAAATGCATATTCTTTTTGCTGATGCGAAATATTCAGCGTTTTTCCTGTAACAGGTTTCCCAATCACACTGTATTGAATGCCTTTATCATGAAGAAAAATACTCGTAAAATCGAGATCATTAACCTGCACCACAATCCCCGGTTTTTCGCTGAAAAGCAAACGGATAATATCATTTTCGCCAAGGTCATTGAGATCCAGGTTCATTCCCATTGTATTGTGGCTGAAAGTCATTTCCAGCAAGGTTGTGATTAATCCACCTGCCGAAATATCATGCCCGGCGAGGATCATATCTTTTAGGATAAGTTCCTGAACGGCTTCAAAACACAAACGGAAATATGCTGCATCCTTCACTTCCGGGGTACTTCCACCCAATTTATTCAGAGCTTGCGCAAATGAACTTCCGCCAATATTTGAATCGGATTTCGAGAAATCGATATACACCAGTGACGAAGTAAAACTCTCTTTCAGAACCGGGCTTATCACTTTCCGGATATCCGTTACTTCGCCAACAGTTGAAATAATTACTGTTCCGGGAGCCATTACGGTATCGCCGCTGGGATATTTCTGAGTCATCGACAGCGAATCTTTGCCGGTTGGGATATTAATTCCCAGCTCAATGGCAAATTCACTCACCGCTTTTACAGCTTTGTACAAACGGGCATCTTCACCTTCGTTGCGGCAGGGCCACATCCAGTTGGCGCTGAGCGAAACACCGCTCAATCCTTGTTCAATGGGTGCCCAAACAAGATTTGTTAACGCTTCGGCAACCGAAAGTATTGAACCCGCTTCCGGATCAATTAAACCTGCAACCGGCGAATGACCGATAGAAGTTGCAATTCCTTTCACACCCTGAAAATCGAGTGCAACTACGCCAAGGTTGTTCAGCGGAAGTTGAAGTGGTCCGGCAGTTTGCTGATGCGCGATACGTCCGGTAACGGAACGGTCAACTTTGTTGGTAAGCCAGTCCTTGCAGGCAACTGCTTCCAACTGCAGAACCTGCTCAATATATTGTGTGAGCTTGGTTTGATCGTAATCTGGTTGTTCGAAAGTGGATGTTATTGCTTTATCGCGCATAAAAGTACGCGGTGGTTTTCCGAAAAAATATTTTAAAGGCAGATTGATAGGCGCATCGCCTGAAACCGG
>JAIFMH010000273.1 GCA_020048595.1 Bacteroidota bacterium
GGTGGTTTTATTGAATTAAACGACTATGCGAAAGCCGGAAAGAAAGTTGATGAAAGTAAGCTTGATTTTGAAAAATATGGTGTGATAACCCGCACCAGCACCGGAGGTGTAATTATTGGCGGAATCGACCCAAACCCGAACGGACAAACGATTGATGCCCATATTGCCGAAGATGCCATAAATTTTATTCACACCAAAAACGGGAAGGATGATAAACCGTTTTACCTGCATGTTGGTTTTAATTTTCCACATACACCGGTATTGGTACCTAAACCTTTCGATACCCTGTACGTCGCTTCAAAAATGAATGTACCTGAATTCACACCCGAAGAATTCAATAAGATGTCGCCCCAGGTTCAGGGAGCGGTCGAAAGGTTTATGATGAAAGGACTGACAAAAGAACAAATACAAAAAACCATCGCATATTACTATGCCTACAATACTTACGGAGACATCCATTTTGGAAAGGTAGTCGATTCTTTTAAGAAAAAGAGCCAGGAACAAGGGCGTGAGTGGATTATTGTTTTGGTTTCGGACAATGGCTGGCATTTGGGTGAACATGGGATGAATGCAAAGTTTACTTATTACGACCAATCCGTTCATTTACCTTTGGTGGTAGCCAGTTCAAATGATAAATTTTCAAGAGGTAAAAAATGCAGTAACATCGCTGAATTTGTCGATATTGTACCAACTATCCTTTCATTTTCCGGTATAGAACAACCGGATTATTTGGATGGCAGGGATTTGTATCAAACCTATATCGATAGTATTGAGCCGAGAAAGGAAGCTATTTCTGAAGAATTTCACGTGATGCGGAGAGGAATGGTAAGTGGCAAATTTAATGGACAGAATTTTGTGTTTAGCATGCGTACCCGCCCCGAAAATTTTGTTCTTGGTGCTGATATGGACTGGGTGAAAACGGCATCCAACAACCAGTTGGACATCCATCTTTTCAATCTTGGCTCCGACCCGAATGAGATTAATAACATGGCCGGTAATCCGGAATACGCAAAAATAATCAGCTATTTTAAGTCGAGGCTGATTGATCGTTTGTACTCTAACCGAAATGAGCCCCGCTGGCAAGATATAATTGAGCAACGGCAATCTTATGGAAACGGGATGCTTGGCTCCGAACTTTCTACAGAACAAATTGAAAAAATGAATTTAATTCAATAAAAATGAAAAATATAATATATCGTTTTAGCATCGTTTTTGCATCCTGTCCGATGTTGGGTATAGCACTGCAAGCGCAGCAGAAGCCAAATGTACTATTGGTCGTATTCGATGATCTGCGTCCTGAAATTGGTGCTTATGGTGAGCCTGATCCCATAACTCCAAATATTGATCGATTGGCTAACGAAGGCATTCGTTTCGAAAATGCCTATGTAAACTATCCGCTTTGCCTTCCTTCTCGTGCATCGTTGCTTACCGGAATCCGTTTTGATAACACCCGGAACCCTGATGGTACAAAAGCAGATTTTAATAAAATGATACAGGTACAACAAACCTGGCCAGGTACATTAAAAAATGCAGGATATTGGACAGCCGCTTCAGGGAAAATTTATCATGGAAATATACCAGGTAACGATGAAACATCATGGAATATAGCCGGGCTTTTTTGGAAAGATAAAAAGAATAAGGATTGGTGGCCTGGAATTCAATCGAAGATTGTGGATATGGGAGGACGCGAAGATTATATCAAGGAATACCTTGAAACAGGGAATGGCAGCGATGCTCTGGCCTATTTTTCGGTTGATTGTAAGGACGATGATCTGAACGATGGTAAAACAGCCAATGATGTCATTGAATATATCAAAAATAAACGCGATAAATCAAAACCTTTCCTTGTTTGCGCAGGGTTCAGCCGTCCGCACATGCCTTGGGTTGCACCAAAAAAGTATTTCGACATGTATCCTGAAAATGTAGGAACCTTAGCGTATGTACCAAAGGGTGCTGAAAAGCTTATACCGAAAAAAGATATAAAAATCACAAGTAAAGTTTGGAATGAAGGGGTCAACGATTCCATAGCCAAACGCCTGATTCGCGGATACATGGCCTCTACTACTTATGCCGATGCTCAAATGGGACGTATTATCACAGCTTTGAAAGAATCGGGAGAGTACGACAATACCATTATCATAGTTTGGGGAGACCATGGTTATCACTTAACCGATCACGGGTTATGGCGTAAAAACACTGAATACCATGTAGCGATGCGATGCCCTCTTATAATTAAAACTCCCGGTGTAAAAGGAAATCAGGTAAGGCAGCAAGTAGTTAAAAACATAGATATTTATCCAACCTTGTTGGAGTTATGCGGTGTACAAAAGCCTGAAAATATAACATTGCACGGTAGTAGTCTGGTTTCAATCATGAAAAACAATAAGGCTTCATGGCTGAACGAAACCTATACCTGCGCGAATAAAAGGCACGGTATAATAACCGACAAATACCGCTTTACTCAAGTTGGCGACGATTATGAATTGTACGACTTGAAAAATGATCCAGACGAATGGAATAATCTTGCCACGAAACCCGAATACAAAAAAACTGTTGATGAGTTTATAGTGAAATTAGACAAAGTAAAATGGAATAATAAGTAATACCATGAAGAATACGATTATACTTTCAGGTCTTCTCGCTTTAATTTTAGGCTGTGGACGAAATGATGTACTTCTGTTGATACTTCAATATGGGATAACGATGTGAATGACTGGGGCGTTTGGTCGTGGGAACCTGAAAATGCCTATCAACAAGACGGGAATTTGCATGTGCGTATGGCATACGAACCGCACCAAAGAAACGGCGAACAGCTTTTTTACAAGTCGGGAATTATCAGGTCGCTACAACCAATTACCTATGGCTATTTCGAAGCCCGGATTAAAGGATGTACCCGGTTTCCGGGTGTTTGTCCCGCCTTTTGGATGAAAGGCGACTTGAATGGAGAAAGTTCAGAAATTGACTTCATGGAAATCCAGGAAGTTGAGAAGGATATTCATCAGATTGATTGTAACCTCCATGCAAATACCCTTGAAAACGGAAAGAAAATCTGGCATCGCGAACGCCGTCACTGGATTGCCACTTGGGATCCGCGTGATTATTTTCATGTGTATGGTTGTGAAAATACACCCGATTCGATACACTGGTATATTGATGGACAAAAGATTTTGAGCGCGAAAAACGAGCATTTTCATTTGCCAATGTATGTCATGCTTTCAATGGGGGTGCGTACGCCATTGCGTTATTTCGCGGCTCCAAATCCGGAACATCCTGAAGATCAAAGGGCATTTGCAAACCCGGAAACTTCCACTCCGGATGGATTCCCGACCGAAATGCTGGTCGATTGGGTGCGGGTTTGGAAAAGGGTGACTAATTAAATTAGCTGAAAAACAAGGGTAATAATATGAGAACATTCCTTTTTATATCATTTTTTGTCTTTAGCTCTTGCCTTAAAAGCCGGGCGGCCAGCATTTGGGACGATTATTGGTATAAAGACATGAGTGGAATTGCCCCGACTGCAGTTGCTGATCATATCTCGTACGGACAATTATTGGAAATTGAATGCACTGAAACTGCATTGAATAATGCAGTTAGCGCGTTAAATAACTCCACTTCAGGAGGTACAATACGGTTCAAGCACAATAATGTTAAGCAAATAATCTTCTTAAATAAGTCCATTAAGTTTGTGGGGAATAATAAAATATTCCTTGTCGACGGGCAGGGTTTTATTACTATCGACGGACAAAACAAAACCGGGATGTTCGAAGCCAACGATTACGTAAAACTCATTTTTCAAAACATAACTTTAACACATGGCCGGGGTATAGCCGGATCAGGTTTACTTCTCGAAAACCGGGTAGGGCTCATTGCGATAAACGTACGCAGTTACGCTTGTTTTGCCAACTGTAAGTTTATAAATAACAGTGCCTGGACAGGCGGAGCCATTGGCGCAACGCATCAGGAAACACTCATAGTACTGGACTCGGAGTTTAAGGACAATCGATCCATAGGATTGTGGGATGGCGTTTCACATCCAGGTATATGGGAAACAGGTGGTGTAGTAACCGGGATTACCGGTGGTGGAGCCATTCGTTGCGATAACTTGTTTAATATCTGTGAAGTATATCGTTCAACATTCGATAACAATAGCTCAACCGCAAATGCATCTGCTCTGGAAATATATGTGAATCAGAACCATGAATGGCGCGATGGATTAAACAGACCAAGCTGTGTTGTAGACAGTTGCCTGTTTAAAAACAATGGGCGTGATACCAACAGCAATGAGTTTGCGGTCACCACACCCTATACATACGAAGGCGTAATTCAGCATTTTTACGGAGGCAAAATCATAATAAAAAATACGGCGTTTGTAAATAATCAGGCAGCAAATGGCACATTGGTTATTCCTGATAGCCGGGCGATAATTTCCAACTGTTTACTTGCCAATAACAGAATTGTGCCGCAAGCATTTGGCCTATCTGCCGGATTATATACCAAAAATTCGGGGCTTGGTTATGCTATTTCCATCGATCGTACTACATTTTACAAAAATCAGGGAGCAACATCAGGTGCGTTGTTGATCAGTGAAAAACGAATTGCCGATATTAGTATAACTAACTCATTGTTTGTCTTCAACACAAGCACATCTGCAACGCAAACCAATAATTTTACCTGTTCAGGCACCAATAATATTCAATGGCCGGCTACTCAAAATTCGCAGGATCTGCCAATAACTTCTGGCGTTAATTTTAAAAATCCTTTGATTGTAAGCATTGACGAAACCGGCTATCCACCCAAAGTATTATTGGAAAGCAATTCGCCTTTACCCTAATCCGGCTGACGATTACCTAATTATCAAAAGTCCGCATAAAGGAAAAATTTCTAAGGTCACTATTATTGGAATGAACGGAGAAGTGGTAAAGCTGATAAGTAATGTATCAGGCAATGAAAACAAAGTATCTCTGCAAGGTTTGACAAAAGGTACATATCTTATACAAATAGAGGAAAATAATCAAATTACTACTGGCAAGTTTGTAAAACAGTAAAATAATTCAGTTTAAAAAATGACACAAAATAAAATTTCGAATTGTCTCTTTATAGGTGCATTAGGCTTTATTTCTTTATCAACATTCGCACAAACGATCAATCCGAAAGGAGTTAAAGGAAAATGGAATCTGGTTAGTGATTTCGCGGACGAATTTAATTCGAATAATACCGATTATTCAAAATGGGATAACGATGTAAACGACTGGGGCACATGGTCGTGGGAACCAGAAAATGCTTACCAGAAAGATGGAAATTTGCACATTCGGATGGCTTATCAGCCTCATAAAAGAGGTAAGCAGGAATACTTTTTAACATCAGGGATTTACAAATCCAAAGCAACCATAACGTATGGTTTTTTTGAGGCACGTATCAAAGCTGCAAGTGTTTTGCCCGGTACATGTCCCGCATTCTGGATGAAAGGTGACGGGCCGGGAAAACAGAATTGCGAGGTAGATTTTTTGGAATACCGTGAATCTAATCCACTGAAGTATGTGGCCACAAACCTTCATGCATTTATTGATACAACAGGTAATGGAAAGCCTGTGTGGATAAGGGAAAACCGGAATTTCGAAATGCCCTGGGACCCGCGGGAAGATTTCCATATTTATGGATGCGAAACCCGACCCGATTCAATCATCTGGTATATCGATAAAAAACGAGTGAATGCGACATCAAATCGTTATTGGCACTTTCCGCAGTATGTAATGCTTTCGATGGGAGTTCGTTCTCCATACCGCACATTCAAAAAACCTTTGCCTGAATATCCTGAAGGAAGTCAAAACTATCCCGATCCGGTTACCACAAAACGTGACAAAGATTTGTTCCCGACCGAAATGTTGGTTGATTACATTCGGGTATGGACACGTGAGAAATAGTTTTTCAACAAAATAAAACAGTAATTATGAAGTTCAATATACTCTTTAGTTTCAAATTTCTTTATTCAGGGTTTCTTGTATGCAATCTTATCGCCGTGCCTTCAGGTTATGCAGCCAAGCCTGAAATTCAAAAAAAACCAAATGTTTTGTTGGTTATCACCGATGATCAGCGTTGGGATGCAATCCGTGCCAATGGCGTTCACGATTGGCTTCAAACCCCCAATATGGATAAACTGGCAAAAGAGGGAGTAATGTTTACCCAGGCATTTTGCCAGGCGCCTCTTTGTGCCGCAAGCCGCACAGCAATTTTTTCGGGTCGTTATCCACATCGAAGCGGAGTTTATGGTTTCGAAAATGTGCCTGATAAAAGCAGCTACATTCGCCCATGGATTGCTGATGTAATGGGTGCAAATGGATACGACCGTGCTCTGTTTGGTAAAGACGGCAGTGTTTTGAGAAATCAGAATGCAACCAATGGGAAGTGGGAAAGCCAGGGGTTAGCGCATTACCCCGATGGTTACAACGATTTAGGCTATTACAAAAAGCAGGATCCGGAACCAAAGCCGAAAGTCTGGGCTGATTTGGGGGTGTTGACCCGCAAAGGTGAAAAAACTGGTGGGGTTATTATTGCAGGGCGACACCCCAATGAGGCTGGTAAAACGATTGATGCCTACATTGCCTTTGATGCCTTAAAATACATCGGGTCGCGATCGGGCAATATCGACAATCCATTTTTCCTCACCGTTGGGTTTAATTTTCCGCATACTCCGGTTCTTGTGCCAGCACCATTCGATAAACTCTACGATCCGGACAAAATGGTTATTCCTGAATTTACGGAGGATGAAAACAGTAAAATTAGTCCGCAAGTTCAAAAGGCAATTAAAAACTTTAAGTTTGAAAACCTTACCAATGACGAAATAAAGAAAACCATTGCACATTATTATGCTTACAATACCTATGGTGATGGTTATTTAGGCAAAGTGGTTGATTCATTTAAAGCTCAAAGTAAAGCCGAAGGCCGGGAATGGCTGATTATTTTGGTTTCCGACAATGGCTGGCACATGGGCGAACACAACATGAATGCAAAATTTACTTTTTATGACATCTCAACCCATTTACCATTGATTGTTTCTTCATCCGACAAACGGTTCCCGAAAAATGTTCGCTTCGAGAACCTTGTTGAGTTTGTCGACATTGCGCCCACAATTTTAGGTGCAGCAGGAATTGAAATTCCCGAATACATGAATGGAATTGATTTGTACAAATCGATGAACAGCAAAAAACCGCTGCGAAATGAAGTGATTTCAGAAGAATTTCATGTGATGAGCCGTGGAATGGTTCGTGGTTTTTATAAGGGGAAGCTTTATGTTTTCAGTATGCGAACCCGTCCAAATAGTTTTATACTGAATCAGCAAATGGATTGGGTAAAAACTGCACCCGATTCAGAATTGGACATACACTTGTTTGATATGGAGAAAGACCCCCTCCAGGTGAATAACGTGGCGGAAGATTCAGGTTATAAGGCAATAGTGGCTGACTTCAAACAGCGTTTTATTAATCGGTTATTTACTCACCGGGTTGAACCGATTTGGAAAAATACCATTAAACAAAGAGGTGAAGGCTACGGGAGTGGAAATGACGATGATAATATTTAATAGAATAATGAGAATAAAATTCATAATCTTAGTTTTATCAGGCACATTTCTAATACAGACGACTCAATTTAGAACAAATCAAACACTTCACTACTAACCAATTTTAGAACACTTATGACCAATTTCAAATTACATTTCGTATTGCTTATTTTCCTCTTATTCCTTCATGCGAATATTTGGGCTTTAAACTTATATGTTTCGCCCACAGGAAATGACAATAACAATGGGTCCATTCAGAAACCATTCCAAACCATTGAACGTGCACGGAACGAAATAAGAAAACTGGATAAAACCAAACTTGATTCAAACATTCAAGTAATTATGCTGGAAGGTGATTACAAGGTTTCCAAAACCATCGTTTTTGAAATGCAAGATGGCGGTTTGGGTGAAAAACTTATAACATACACAGCTGCCAAAGGGGCAAAAGTGAACGTTTCGGGAGGCGTTGAAATAACAGGATGGAAAAAGCTCACGCAAAAACCCGTGGGTTTGCCAACCCATGTGCTCGATAAAGTTTGGGTTGCAGACCTGCCTACAGAACTTGGCCTATTCAGAACCCTTTTCAAAGGAGATGAAAGATTGCCTAGGGCACAATCGCCCGATTTTTGGGAAGATCCTTATTTTAGTGATCCTAAAATTGGCACCCAGATTCCAAGAGCTTCTTCAACCATGGTTTACCTTCCTAAAGGCACCATTCGTAACTGGAATAACATTTCGGATATCGAAATTTATGTACGGTCCCTAAACTGGACTGTAAATATGCTTCCGTTAAAAGAAGCCATTATAGACAGCAGCATTCTGGTTACATCTGTTGAAGGCACCTATGGATTAGGCTTTAACAAAGCACCTGGCTGGATGCGCGTAAACCCGTTTTTGCATATCGAAAATGCAATTGATTATCTGGATGAACCGGGAGAGTGGGTAGTAAATACCAAGGAAAGGAAAATTTACTTGTACCCTTTAGGCGAAAAACCGGAAAACATCATTGCTCCTGCTCTAACCCAGCTTATTCGTGTAGAAGGTGTTACAGATGTAAATGGCCCGTTTGACAAACCTGTAAAAAACATCGTTTTCAATGGTATAACCTTTAAGCATGCCGACAAAGATGTATGGGACGAAAGCGATGCCGGCATACAACACGATTGGGAGATGCTTGATCAGGATAATTCGCTCATTCGTTTCCGCGGAGCTGAAAATTGCAAGGTTGAAAATTGCACTTTCACCGCCAGTGGTGGCAATGCCATTCGACTTGACTACCATGCACAAAATATTACGGTACAGAACAACGAAATAAACCACATGGGTCTTGGTGGCATCATGTTACTTGGATACGGCCCGGGTACAAAAGATGTAAACAAATACAATAAAGTAATTAATAATCACATACATCATTGTGGCGAAATTCTATGGCACAGCCACGGAATTGTGATGTTTCAGTCAGGTGAAAACCTTGTGGCACATAATTACATTCACCATATGCCCCGCAAAGCGATTTGCATTACCGGTGTGCGTGTACAGTATTACGATTTGAAAAGAAAGATAACACGCGAATTCGGCAAAACAATGCGTTGGCACGAAATTGACCCGGCCGATCTTAGTGCCGAGGCATTGAAAAAAATAACAATTAAAATGGAAGGAAATAAACGGGAGTGTTTCCTGCCCGCCACCCATCTATTTAAATATGCTCATGCCAGAAATAACATTGTAGAGTATAACGAAGTAGAACATTGCCTTGAGAAACTTAGCGATGGTGCTGCTATGAATGTTTCAGGCGGAGGTACCGGCAACATATTACGTCGTAATTATATTCATCACATTTTGGGTGATCCCAATCCACGTGAAGAAATTACCTCCTGCATGCGTACCGATGATGCACAGTGGGAAACCTTGTTCGAAGAAAACATCATTGCCAATAGTCGTACCAGGGCATTTGAGCATAAATGTGAGAACGACGTCATCAATAACTTTGTAATTAATGTGCGTCCAACCGGTGTAATTTCCGCACTAGATTCCTGGGGACCCTTTCTGAATTCAAAACTTCGTAATAATATTTTTGTAATTACCTCCGATGATCCCATGTATGTATATCGGGTTTTTAATCCTTCACACTATGTGCGTTTTAAAGGAATGGATATTGATAATAACATATACTACGATGTAAATCATCCCGGATTAATTACAGACGACCTTAAAGCCGTTCGCGAGCAAGGACTGGATAAAAATAGTTTTTACGGTGACCCTTTGTTTAAAGATTGGGTTAATGGCGACTATCGTTTTCAACCCAACTCACCTGCTTTAAAAATGGGGATTAAACCTATTGATATAAGTAAAATGGGTTTATTAAAAAACAATTAAAGAGCATATGTCAACTTTACGATACAGTTTAATTCTATCTATTTGTTTGAGCTTTGCTTTTAACTCAGCATCCAAACAAAAAGTCATCAACGATATTGAATTCGTTCTGATAAAAAAAGGATCGCTAACCATAGGTGCGGCTACCGATATTAAAAATCCACAGCAAAAAATCTCGGTAAAAAAGGGGTTTTGGATTTCAATTTTTGAAGTTACCCAAGAGCATTATCAGTCTGTCATGGGCATTAATCCCTCCAAACAAATTGGAAAAGATCATCCTGTTGAATCGGTTAGCTGGTTCGATGCCATTAAGTTTTGTGAAGAACTTACTAAAGAAGCTGGCAAAACAGGTCAACTTCCCAAAGGTTATGTGTTTAGGTTGCCAACAAGTTTAGAATGGGAATTTGCGGCAAAGAGGGGAACTCATGGCCTTGAAAATAAATTTGCCGGTAGCGATAGTATAAATAACGTAGGATGGTACAGGGGAAATTCAAAAAACAGTCACCATCCTGTTGGACAGAAACACCCAAATAAATTGGGAATATACGATTTGACCGGAAATGTTTGGGAGTGGTGTTTCGATTCGCTTCCCGAAGAAAGGACTGGTAAAAAGGGAACTGAAACCCGGATAAAACGTGGTGGTTGTTTTTTTAATGATGCGAATACCTGTCTAATCACAAATTTGGGAGAAATGGATCCTAAAGCAAAAGGTCAGCGCTATGGTATCAGATTAGTTTTGACTCATCGTAAATAATGAATAATTATAAATTTAAATAGTATATTATGAATAATTTAGTTCTAATTTTTGCATTTATTTTTCTTTTTGGGCATAATCCCAATCAAAAATCGAAGCCTGTTGATAAAAAATTTGAACCAACAGTTGAGTCTCTGAAAAAGTATGAATGTCCCGAATGGTTTCGCGATGCCAAATTCGGTATTTGGTCGCATTGGGGACCACAAAGTGTGCCGATGGTTGGCGACTGGTACGCGAAGAACATGTATGTTAAAGGAGCAAGGCGCGACCAGTACAATTATCATATCGAGAAATACGGTCATCCAACTGAGTTTGGGTTTAAAGATATTATCCCGCTTTGGAAAGCTGAAAAGTTTGACCCGGAAAGGTTGATGAAATTGTATAAAGAGGCTGGAGCACGCTATTTTGTAAGTATGGGAGTTCATCATGATAATTTTGATCTATGGAACTCAAAATACCAAAAATGGAATGCTGTTAATATGGGTCCAAAACGCGACATTGTAGGAGAATGGCAAAAAGCAGCTAAAAAGGAAGGGTTAAAATATGGTATATCTGAACATCTGGCAGCAAGTTATTCCTGGTTTCAAACTTCACACAGAAGCGATAAAGAAGGGCCATTGGCCCGAGTTCCGTATGATGGTGCAAATCCGAAGTGGCAGGATCTTTACCATACAAAAGCCGATTCTACAGATACTAAATGGTACACAAATAACCGTGATTTTCATGACATTTGGTTGACAAGAATGACCGATTTAATTGATAATTACGATTTCGACCTGCTCTATTCTGACGGGCCACTTCCCTTTGGCGAAAAGGGTCTCAAGATGGTCTCGCACTTTTACAACCAGAACATGGATAGAAACAACGGAAAGTTAGATGCTGTTTACAACTCAAAATATGCGGCAAAAGACGTTGGAGCTGGTGAATATATTGAAGGGATTGGTGTACAGGATGTTGAACGTGGTGGTCTTTCTGAAATAAAACCAGTTCCATGGCAAACTGACACTTCAATTGGCGATTGGTTTTATAACGTGAATTGGAAGGCTAATGATACAAAAAAAATGTATCGATCCATTAACTGGATAATTCAAACCCTTATTGATGTGGTCAGTAAAAATGGAAATATGCTTTTGAACGTAATTCAACGACCTGATGGTTCACTCGATCCAGAAGTTGAACAATTGCTTGGCGATATGGCTGGTTGGATGAATTCGAACGGTGAGGCCATTTTTGACACGCGGCCCTGGAAAATATTTGGTGAAGGAAATACCAAAACTGGAGAAGGAAGACTAAAGGAAGACTTTGGATTTTCGGCTACCGATATTCGGTTTACGCAATCGAAAGATGGTAAAGATTTATATGCCATGACACTTGGTTGGCCTACCGATGGAAAGGTAATGATTAAATCACTCGCTAAATCAGAATTACCTGGTAACAATAAAATTGAAAACATCAAATTACTTGGCTATTCCGGTGCGATTTCGTACCAGCAAACTACCGATGGATTAATAGTAACAGTGCCGGTTAAACCTGTAAATACGATTGCTTGTTGCTTGAAAATCAACGGCAAAGAGTTAACTCCTGTTGGTACTATCAAATAAGTTAAAAAAAAACACTATTGATGTGCAAATTTTTGACGCTTTAGGAAAAATGATTCAACCATTGACTGTAAATGAACCTAAAATGCAATTTAATCTTGTGAATCAGCCTGTCGGAGTATATTATGTAAAGATTAGACAGAATAATGAGATTTATGATGTAATTAGAATTATTAAGTCAAAATAATAAATATATAAATGAAACCAAATAAGAAAGCTGTTTTTGTAATACTTTCTAATGTACTATTTGTTTCAGGTTTAGTAGCACAGAAAAAACCAAATGTAGTATTAATTTATGTTGACGATCTTGGTTATGCTGACCTGGGATGTTATGGAAGTAAAGTTATTCCTACCCCTAATATTGATAAGTTGGCTAATCGGGGAGTGAAATTTACGAGTGGATACGTGGCATG
>JAIFMH010000209.1 GCA_020048595.1 Bacteroidota bacterium
AGTATATAATATATATGATTTCGTTATATTTGTAAAAGAGAATATTATTACCTCGGATAGCACCGAAACATACGTGTATTCTATCTGAACGAAGATTTTTGAAAAAGTAAAATTTTAATATGGTAATAAATTTAAAATCACATTATCATGAAAAGATTAATTGTGGTTATCATTTGGTCTCTGTTAATAAATATTTACATACAGGCACAACAAACAAGAACTGCTTCTTCTGAGATAAATTACGACGTTTACCATGATGTTTCACCGCCTTTGCGTGAAATGCTGATGCTGGAACCAGGAACCCGAAAGGCCCGATGGAAGAAAGAGGGGATTCCCAATAATATATTTTATATCGACTGGGACGATCAGAACAGGTCTTTAGGCAAAATATATGCGAAGGATACTGTAATTCAGAACAAAATGGGGGCGCTCTCCTTAATCAATACGATTCAGAATTTTGAAGGCATTTCGAATGTCAATACCCTTAATCCTGCCGATCCAAATGGTGATGTAGGTCTTGATTATTATATTCAGGCTGTAAATATTTCTTTTGCAATATATACCAAAACAGGTATGCTGGTATATGGACCGGCTAGCCTCAATACGTTGTGGCAAGGATTTGGATCATATACAAGTGATGGTGATCCAATTGTTTTATTTGATCCCCTGGCCAACCGTTGGCTTATAAGCCAGTTCTCGCTGCCTAATTATCCGAATGGCCCATTTTACGAACTTATCGCTGTATCACAAACAGAAGACCCTTTAGGCGCATGGAACAGGTACTCCTTTAAATTCAAAAATATGCCGGATTACCCTAAACTGGGTGTATGGCCCGACGGATATTATTTATCGGCAAATTCTTATTCATCCGGGGGATTAGCATGGTTAGGTCCGGTAGCAGTTGTTCTCGAACGTGATTCTATGCTTACAGGTGGCGCAGCACGTATGGTTTCCTTTCAGAAAGATAAGTCATTAAAACCAATGATAACGGCAGATCTGGATGGCCCTCCACCTCCCCAGGGTACCCCTGCTTATTTCCTGATGCCTTTAGATGATGCAGCAGGAGCGAACTCTGACCAGCTCCAGCTGTTTCAGCTCCATGTGGATTGGGCTGATACTGCTAAATCTACATTTACCGGACCTTTAATAATGAATACTGCCCCATTTGATATGAAAATGTGTGGACAAGGAAGTGTTGGTTGTATTCATCAAAAAGGCACCAGCAATAGACTGGATGCACTTACAACATATTTGATGTATCGTCTGCAATATCGGAATTTTGGTACACATCAAACCATGGTTGTAAATCATACGGTTGATGCTGAAGGCAATGATCATGCAGGTGTGAGATGGTATGAGCTCCGTAAAACCAGTTCTGACTGGGCTATTTATCAGCAAGGTACTTATGCTCCTGATACATTACACCGTTGGATAGCCAGTGCTGCTATGGATGGAAAAGGAAATATTGCTTTGGGGTATTCAATTTCAGGTGATTCTTTATATCCC
Organism: Bacteroidota bacterium; assembly: GCA_020048595.1. GTDB lineage: Bacteria > Bacteroidota > Bacteroidia > Bacteroidales > UBA4417 > UBA4417. Next base: position 1,507 of record JAIFMH010000209.1, read on the forward strand.
TCGGTTGGAATATCAGGCCGCAGAGCAGGTGACCCGGCAGGCCAGTTGACTTGCCTTGAAGAATTGGTTTTTAAAGGCTTAGGATCACAAACTGCTGAATCCCGCTGGGGTGATTACTCGTCAATAAGTGTTGATCCTTCCGATGATGAAACATTCTGGTACACAAATATGTATTGTCCTGCTACGAGTCAACGAAACTGGACTACTCGTATTGCTTCCTTTAAGATAAATGACCTGCAGGTAAATGTTGCTGAAAACGCTCCGGATAAGCAAAAAATCAGCCACCTCAGGAAGGTTTATCCTAATCCGTTTTCTCAGTTTGCTACATTGGAATATTCTTTGACAGAGTTATGCGACGTAAGAATTACAATTAGTGATCTTACCGGAAATATAGTGAGTACTACACTAAATACGAGGCAACAGGCTGGTATTTATTCAATTGCGTTTGATGCTGCCGGTTTAGCTCCCGGAGTCTATATCTGCCGGTTCACTGCCGCTGGCAGGAGTGAAACAAAGAAACTGGTGATTGTGAAATGAAAATATTCCGGATATATGGGACGAATTGTCTTTCTCGAATTATTGCTCACTACTTTATCCCATAATGGGGCGCCAGTATTTTTATAAACCAGCCTGCTGGCAGAATATTTTTTAGAACCACTGCTAGTTTTTGCTCTGCTGTAGCAATTATATATCGTTTGCAGGGATTTTTTGTTTCAATAATCTTCACAATTTTTTTTGCCAATACTTCAGGGGGCCATCCGCTATTTTCATCTTTCTCAATAATTGAAAGTGTTTTAGTGAATTGTTCAGCGTAAGGATCATTAGCAGTTTTAGTTAAAAAATTACGACGGTTGGCTGTATTGTTTGTATGGAAATCTCCCGGATTTATGACAATGACTTTAATCTTAAATTGCTTTACTTCCATTCGTAATGCTTCGCTTAGTCCTTCAATAGCAAATTTGCTTGCTGAATAGAATCCCTGGAAGGGAAGGCCCATAAGTCCGCCAATTGAACTGAAATTAATTATTGTTCCTTCTCGTTGCTCTCTCATTGCTGGTAAAACTTCCTTCAGCATGTATACCAAACCCATCACATTTGTATCCATCTGTATACGGATATTTTCGATAGAAGTAGTTTCAATAGCTCCGCCTGTGTGTGCACCGGCATTATTTATCAAGATATCTATCCGGCCTTCTTTAGCTAAAACCTTGCTAACCGCCTGTTTAATCGATAAATGATCCGTCAGGTCCATTTTCAATAAATTCACATTCGGCATTGCCTCAGTTTCCTTCCGAACTGTGCCGTATACAATAAAGCCTTTTGCAGCAAGCAATTCAGCTGTTTTTCTACCAAATCCTGAAGATATACCGGTAATAAATACAACTTTTTGCATGGGCGTTTTGGCGCAAGAAATAGGAAACGTGATTATTTTACTACAGATTCAGCGTTCAGCACTCCAAGTTTTACCGCTACTTTTGCGATTTTATCAATGGCAATATCTAATTGTTCAAATGTATGAGTAGCCATGAGTGAAAACCTGATAAGGCTATCTTCCTTTGGAACGCCAGGTGAAACAACGGGATTTACAAATACACCATCTGCAAGCAGAAGTTTGGTCATTTGCAACGCTGCAATCTCGTTACGAATAAATAGTGGTATGATCGGCGATTCTGATCTTCCTGTATCAAATCCTAATGTTTTAAATGCCTGCAGTGCATAGTCGGTTAAACTCCATAGATGACTGATCCTTTCTGGTTCCGATTCCATAATATCGAGTGCAGCCAACACTGCACCTGCTGATGAAGGAGTCATGCTGGCACTGAAAATCAAAGAACGGGAGTTGTGTTTCAGATAATTAATAATTTCTTTGTCAGCAGCTATAAAACCACCTAATGAAGCTAATGATTTGGAAAAAGTTCCCATGGTAAGGTCCACCTTATCGGTAAGACCAAAATGCGAAGCTGTTCCGGCACCGTTTTTACCAATTACTCCAATAGAGTGAGCATCGTCAACCATAACAGATGCATTATACTTTTCAGCAAGCCTTACAACTTCAGGCAGATTAATAATGTCACCTTCCATTGAAAAGATTCCATCAACTACAATCAACTTAATTTTATCTGGTTCACAAAGTTTTAGCTTTGCTTCAAGCGAATGCATGTTGTTGTGTTGAAACTTCAATATTTTTGAGAAAGAGAGCCGGCTACCTTCAATAATAGAAGCATGATCCAGTTCATCCAGTAATAAATAATCATTCCGTCCTGTAAGTGCTGATACTACTCCTAAGTTTACCTGGAACCCGGTACTGTAACAGATCGCACCGTCCTTGTTCATTAACCTGGCAAGTCGTTCCTCCAATTCAATATGAATATCCAGTGTCCCATTCAGGAACCTGGATCCGGCACAACCCGTTCCATATTTATCAATAGCTTTTTTTGCAGCTTCCTTAATTTTAGGGTGATTGGTAAGTCCCAGATAACTGTTGGAACCAAACATCAGAACTTTTTTTCCGTTTATCAGAACCTCTGTATCCTGATCCGATTCTATTACCCTGAAATATGGGTAGATACCTGCCTCCATAACTTTTTGAGGAGCATCATATTCCGATAGTTTATTTTGCAATATTCCCATTTATTCTGATAAATTATAATTTTCGATTACAAATGTAATGAAAAATAAATTGCTTGTAAGTTAGAGTCATAGGATTTAGTGAAAGTGATATATACCAGCAACCCCATTAATGTTCCTATATGTTTAATAATCGGGTAATTATAAAGCCAAATACACTATGGTTTTTTGAATAAATGCCAGTTTATTCTGCAGTCCTTCTTTATTACACGAAATAATATGTTTTCTAATACACTGTTTTGATTAATCCGTATTTGTTAGCTTACAGTTTCACCCGGTTTTTTATGCTTCCATCTGCGATGTGACCATAGCCAATACTGAGGTGCTTTATTGATATCTGCTTCGAGCAGGCGAATATGGCTTTCAGTTATTTCGCCGGGCTTAGTTTTTGACGCATCTTCACATACCAGTTTAGCGTGAAAGATGTATTTTCCCCTTTCTACCCGTTCCATGCTGCCGTAAATCACAGCCATTGCCAGTTTTTGCGCTATTTTTTCGGCGCCATTAAAAACAGGTGCATCCTGGTTCATGAATTTCATCCAATATGCCCCTTTCATACTTGGTGCCTGGTCGGCCAGGAAAAGAGTCAGGTTGAGTTCGTGGTGGTTGCTTATCATTCCTTTGGCTGCTCCGGTCATGGTATAAAGTTTGCAGCCAGTACGTGTCCGCATGCCTGATATAGCTTTGTCTATATACGGATTACTTAAAGGATGGTAAATTGCATAGGGCTGATGATCAGTCGATGATGGCATTCGGAATGGATAGTATTCCCAGTTACCGTAATGTCCCATTACCAGGATAGCGCTCTTCCCTTTTTTATGCAAGTCATTAAGTAGTTCAATGGATTGATTGTCCATTTTACAGCGTGCAAGTTTTTGCTTTGGGGTAAGTGTAAACATTTTCAGAATTTCGAACATAATATCTGCAAAATGCCTGTAGAATTTAATTTCTATTGATTTAAGTTCGTTGTCGGATTTTTGAGGGAATGAATTCTTAAGGTTCATCCACACAATTTTTCTCCTGTATCCTATAACATAATACAGGGAAAAGAAAGCGATATCTGACAATATAAAGAGAATCCTGCCAGGCAGGATTGATAGTATATAGAGGAATGGTGCTATAGAATAAAACGCTAAAGCCTGAGTAAACTTTTTCAATAGAATGTTATGCTTAAAGATTAAAAATATTGGTTGCCTGAGAATTTATGTCTGGTCCTTTTTTTATGGATATAACAATCACTCAACGTTGTTTCCGGTAAAACTGTAATCACGTTCAACTTTTGCTATCCGGGTTGTGAACGATTTATACCATATTTTGCGTCCTTTTTCGCGGGCGAATTTATGGTCAGCATTATCCCTCCATTTTTGTATTGATTGCAGGTCACGCCAATAGGAAATGGTAATGCCCAACTCCTGTCTTACTGACTCTATACCAAGGAAACCATCCTGTTCCTGGGCCATGTTCATCATTTTTTCTGACATTTGATCATACCCATTATCCCCAACTGATCGCAACGAGGTGAAAATAACAGCATAATAGGGAGGAGCAGGAGTTGATGCAATCATAAAAACTTGATCAGAAGTATTAATTTACAATTAACTTCTTATGCAAAGATAATTATTTTAGTGGTGGCCTGCAGAATAAAAACAACCGGCTCCAGCCAACCGGCATCCGAAAAGGATTGCCGGCAGAATGGAGCTGAATGAATTGACTTTAAGAAAGGAATCGTTTTCTTTTCAGCGATTTGACTTATTTTTTACTGAAATAGGTGTGAACTTCTGAATCACTGACTGTCTGAACAAAAGCATTAAAACCCTTATCCATTACTTTTTCAATAAGCGGCATAGGTGTAAATGGTGTAATAAGTTCAAAAATCTGTCCGGTTTGCAATTCCGCTGTCCGGGCAAGTACATCAGCTAACGGATGCTGTCCGGCCTGCAACATTTGGCGTGCATCCGATGTTTCACTTATTGATGTGGTATTAAACCACGATGGTTTTTCTTCCAGGTTATTGTGTGAGCTCATAATTTCTGTTGTTTGATTTTGTCCTGCAGCTATGCGCAGGGAGTTAATAATTGTTTCGAGTGGGATGTTTCCTACTACGGCCACCTGCTGAAAAGTAGCAACCCGGCCAATAGTTCTTCGTAATACAGGATTTCGCAATTTCTGAAAAGCAGGGGAGAGGCTGATTAGTAATTCCTCGTGTTCCGGATAGTTATCCAGAAATTCCCCTATACGGGTTTGAGGCGTTATCAGTGACTTATGCATAACTGTCAGGAGTTAGGTGTTAGGTGTTAGGAGTTAGGAGTTAGGAGTTAGGGATTTGGAATTTAACACTTGGTTTAAGAGTTGTGATTTATAAATTGGTAACCATTTTCCCATTTTCAATAACCATTAACTAATTTTCCATTCACTATGTTTGCTTTGTCCCATATGAAAGCAGTCTCTGCTCCCCTTCAAGCGCCCGCATTTCTGTGAGGTCCTGCGAAAACTCAATAGTTCCCATATAATTGTTGTCTTTGTCGCGGAGCGGAAGGTAAGTGATGTATATAAATTTTCCTCCCATCTGAATCCAGAATGGCGCACTGCTTTCTTTTCCGCTTTTGAAATCGTTCAGAATCTGATCAACAATATGCATGCTGTGAGGCGGATGACACATACGGACATCGCGTCCCAGTATAGCTCTGTTACGGTCGAAAATACGGTGTTTGCCTTGTGTAAAGAATTTAACTTTATCATCCTTATCCACGAAAGTAATGTCTGCAGGAATTGTATTTAATAACAATGTTAATTCGCTGATATTAAAACTACCACTAGGTAACCGGACAATACCGCCGGCAAATTCATTCTGAATATTGCCAACTGTTGTTTCAACATTGTCCGGATACCACTCTTCGGTCGGATCAAAAAGGCAATAGCCTATTTCATTGGTCTGCATTAATATATCGAACCATTCCTGATCTGTAAGTTCGTCCATAGCCATAGGAAAGAGAATTTCATCTTCTTTCATAACCATATCCGTAACTGATTTTGATGCAGGTGCAAGAACTATATCAATAATATCAACCAATTCACTTGCTTTAGCGCCATTGGCATTTTGAAGGACTTCGATAGCATTTTTTAGTGAGGCCCTGGTTTCGTCATGTTTACCCCACATTACTGTTGGAGGTCCGGTAATACCTTTTGATTCCAGGAAAGGAAAAAGCAGGTTTTCTTTACGCCTGTAATGTTTATCAACATCGGATAATGCATTAAAAATACCCAGCATCTGCATTACGGAGGCGTCGTCAACATGTGTACTGCTATTTGAGGCAGCTGTTTTTATAGTTTCAAAAATACCGTTAAGCTGCATAACCAGCTTTTCGAGCTCCCGATTCTCTTTTTTAAAAGTATCAACAGGATGCCCGGCAGGAATTGTTTTTGCATCCGTATGGTCAATATTGCCATCCAGCACCATGGCATGAATGTCACAGAGTTTCAGAACTTCTTCAACTGGTAGGCCTTCTTTTATTAGTTCCTGTTCTACTTCAACCACTTCGTCGTATGGAATGCCTTTAAGAAGGTTAGTAAGTTGTGCTTTTACAGTTTCCGGAGCTTCGCCTTTATGCAACTGAAGAATCATGTGTTTTAAAAGCTGTTTCCTGTTTTCCGAATTGTTTATTAATTCGCTCATTGTTACGTGTTTTTATTGATTATTTGAATAGGGTATTTAATTTTAAGGAAGCCAATTCTTATTTAGAATAATTCTGTGCAAAGATATATAATAATTTAGGTACGATAATACTTTAATAGAAAATATTTATAACTATTTAAAGATTTAGCTTTTGATTGATCATGAAATGATCAATCAAAATCATTTTTTAAAATCTATTTTATGAAAACATTGAAGACCTTTTTCGCTATTATGATTGTATTTGTGCTTCCGGAACTTATAACAGCCCAGGAATGCAGCTTTTATTCCATATCGAAAGATATGGTGTTTGGGTATCAGAATCTGGATGCCAAAGGCAAAGTTACCAGCACAGTGCGCACTACTTTTCTGGGTATTGACCAGGTTGGAACTGCTACTGTTTACAAAGTTAAGAGCGAATATGCTGATGAAAAGAACAAAAATCCATCCACACGCGAATATGAAATGAAATGCGAAGATGGAACGTTTTATGTGGATATGCAGAGTTTAGTTGATCCCAAATCGATGGAAGCATTTAAAGGGATGGAAATAAGTGTTGACAGCAAAGATTTGGTTTATCCTTCCGGATTATCAGCCGAACAATCACTTCCTGACGCCAATATTACTATTTCAGCAGCTACAGGTGGTGTAAACCTTTTAAACCTTATTATAAATATCACAAACCGTAAAGTAGCAGGCATTGAATCTATAACCGTTCCGGCTGGTACTTTCGAGTGTTATAAGATTACCTATGATGTGGAAACTAAAATGATGTTCAAAGTATTTGCTACAGTTACTGAATATGTTAACATGGGTGTTGGAAATGTGAAAACCGAGACTTTTGATAAAAAAGGGAAACTCTCAGGTACAACCCAACTCGTTGAACTTAAAAAATAGGTCAGCTTTTTAGGCAGGAACAGCCTTGTTGAAAAATACCTGAATAAGCGAAAATTTTGCGACCTTTGCGGGGTTATTCATAAAACCCTTATTGGTAGTGGGATTTTCGCTTATTACTTTATATCCTGTCTGGTTTTTACTGGTTTGCATACTGGCAGGTTCCATTTATGCAATCCTGCTGTATTATCGTGAAAAAACCAATGATTTCAGCCAGGCAACTGCACTGATACTGGCAATTTTAAGAGGTGTTTCAGTAACTCTTATCGCTTTTCTTCTGCTTTCTCCATTATTGAAAACTACAACGCGTTATACGGAAAAGCCTATTGTATTGTTAGCTCTTGACAATTCTAATTCCATCACGCTTGGAAAGGATTCATCCTATTACAAAACTAACTTTGTAGATAAATACAGGGAACTTGCTGAAGACCTGTCGAAAAAATATGAGGTGCAATCCTACACTTTCGGGGATAAAATTTCCCTTAGTACTGAGCCTGAATATAATGAGAAGCAAACCAATATAGAAAGCCTTTTTGCTGAAATCAGGGATCTGTATTCGAACCGGAACCTGGCTGCTTTAATCCTTGCCAGCGATGGAATTTACAATCAGGGTGCTGATCCGTTATACGTTTCGGATAACGCTCCTTATAGTATATATACCATTGCCTTAGGTGATACTACCCAGCAAAAGGATATTAAGATTTCGAAAGTCAACTACAACAGAATTGCATTTCTTGGAAATGATTTTCCTGTTGAAATAACAGTTTCAGTCTTTAAATATCCAGGTTCTCAGAGTAGCGTTTCTGTGTCGGCAGGAAACCAGCAGTTTTCGAGCGAGAGTTTTCCGATTGTTGGTCAACAGTTTACGCGTACGTTCACAACAAAGCTAACTGCTACAAAACCTGGAATACAGCGTTACAGGATTGCTGTTTCAGGTTTGCCAAACGAAATAAGTACTGCCAACAATTATCAGGAAATAGTTGTTGAAGTGCTGGATAGCCGTCAAAAAATACTCTTGCTGCAATCAGCTCCACACCCTGATATTGCTGCTCTGAAGCAGGCAATAGAAAAGAATCAGAATTATTCGGTCGATAATTTCATGCTCAGCGATTTCAACAGCTTAATTGCTCCATACAGCCTGGTAATTCTGCATCAGGTCCCTTCGCTGAATGACGTTGGATTTCAGGTTACCAGCCAGTTAAAAACATTGCCGGTTCCTGTTTTATACATCATAGGGGCACAATCAAATATTCCGGCTTATAATAACCTTGTTACCGGGCTAATTATTCCACCGTCCTTAAGTTCGTTTAACGAAGCTACCGCTGTTCTTAATCCTGATTTCAGCCTTTTTTCGACCGGAACTGAACTTGAAAGCATGATTTCTGAATTTCCACCGTTGAAAGTTCCTTTCAGCCAATACAAACCGGGAACCGCAGCACAGGTTCTGTTGTATCAGAAAATCGGGAATGTGAACACGCGAATTCCTTTAATACTTTTTAACCAGGGCGTTGACAGGAAATCAGCCACTATTACCGGCGAAGGTATTTGGCGTTGGCGCCTGGCGAATTATGCAAAAGTTGGAAATCAGCAGGCTTTTAATGAACTTTTTACCAAAATTATTCAATACCTGGCAGTGAAGGAAGATAAAAGCCAGTTCCGGGTGATGTTGAAAAATACATTCAGTGAAAACGAAATTGTGGAGATTGATGCTGAATTATATAATGATAGCTATCAGCTTGTTAATGAACCGGATGTAAACATGGTAATCACTGATGACAATAAGAAAAATTTCGCCTATGCATTTACACGCACTTCCAATGCATACTTTCTGAGTGCCGGAAGTCTCCCTCCCGGTGAATATTCTTTCAAAGCAACTACCAGTTTTGGTGGAAAGGCATTTCAGAAAACCGGATCTTTTACTGTTATGTCGCTGAATATTGAATCGATGAATACCGTTGCAAATCATTTACTGCTCAACAACATGGCTTCGCGCCATAAAGGTAAGATGGTTTACCCGGAGCAGATGGATGATATTGTAAAGTTACTGGCTTCCCGCGACGACCTTAAAACTATTGCCTATACTCAGAAACGATATACTGATTTGGTTAGTTTTCTTCCTGTTTTGCTTCTGTTGCTTGGCCTGCTTTCTGCCGAATGGTTTATTCGTAAACGGAACGGGAGTTATTGACAGGGTAGGGGGGGAGAGACGCGATGCCTCGCGTCTCTGTAATATAGCGCCAGGAAGGAAAAGTCGAAATATCCAAAATGCCGCTCGTCCTTGTAAAGGCTGCGGCAGTGAAAAAGAGAACTGAAAAGATCTTGATAATCTATATTTAT
>JAIFMH010000309.1 GCA_020048595.1 Bacteroidota bacterium
GCTCCCAAACACCAAATCCAGTGTCGGCCACATCTGCCATTTTGGAGTTACATAGGGATATTTCCCATAAGCCAGAATATACCCGCCCCTGATTCGCAATGATTTGCCTACTGCCCACATTAGGGTACCTGTATTTTCGAAAAAGAAATTATTCTCGGGGCGGGTAATTATAAATGCCTGTACGCCTTCTTCGTAAAACCATTTTTCGCCCAGGCTTCCTTTAACTGCAGTGCCTAAGCGGATGGAGGCCCCATCATAATAATGTGCCATACGGGGATAAAAAACAGGCAGGTCAATGGTGGATTGCGGATCGGGTTTCTCCCCTCTGAGGGCAAATGCAAAACCGGCTTTGGCTGAAACCAAAGTTTTAGGTGTTATCTGCCGTGAAGCAATTAATCCATTATAAACTGACAGTATAAATGAAAAATCATATTCAGGTGAGATCAAACCACCTATATCCTCCCTGCTCATAATATTCAGAAATGGTGTCGGGACACTGAGCGTGTGTTCACTGGCAATAACAAAATCATTTTTAATACCCCAAGCCAATTTTGCACCGGCTTCCGGTATAAAAGGAAGCATAAGTACATTGGTGTAGACTTCCAGTTTTTGGTTTATGCCATACCTGAATGGCTGAAAAAGTCCGCTTTCCCATTTGCCTGCCGGCATAAGATAGGCAGTATTGTAACTCCACTTTTTTAGCAAAGGCTCATCCTGAGCATTTAGTGTGACTGCAATACATAATAATGAAATACTTACCATTAATTTCCTGATCATAGCTTTATAAGTTTTATCTGCGTGGCAGTTGTATTAAATAGATTTATTTATAGTTAAGTTCCGGGTGCCATGTTCCGGGTTCCGGATTTCCCCATCGCCCATCGCATCCCGTCCTTCTCCTTCACTCCTCAATCACTCCCTTATCAAAACAAACTCCGCACTCACAGCTGCATGATCCGATTCGTCGAAAAATTCCTGGTGTGTTTTGGCTGAGCCTGCACGCCAGCGGTGGTTGGTGAAAAGGTAATCGAGGGTGCGGTCCCAGGTATGATCAGGACGGGTAGTGTGTGTGAAGTAGGCAGGTTGGTTATGCTGGTATTCGTTTAGCGGGAAGGAGCATTTATAGGCATCATAAATCGGACGAAGCCATTCTGTTTCCGGCGTATAATTGCTGCCATCCTTATGCATTGGATCGTCGCCGGGCTGGTGAAAGGATTCGCCGGGGCACATGTCCTCGTAACAAAAATCTGTGGAGTCGCTTGCAGGGGGCAACTCATTAAGGTCACCGCCGGCAATAAAGTACTCGCCTGCAGCATTTAGTTTGTCCATTTCGGCTTTAAATTCCTCGAAATGTTTTTTCTTGGTATCGTCTGTAGCAAAAGCCGAAGCATGTATATTAAGCAAAGGAATTTCCTTAAATCCCGGAATTTTTATAGTGCCTGTAACAATGCATGAGTGGAGGTAGAAATAGTTTACAATTCCCGCCTGGTCGCCACGTGTGGCAAGATTAATACGTTTTGCATCGGTTATGGGCCATGGCGAAAGAATCACCAATCCCATGTCCATACGGCCCAATCCGTCGCTGGGGATAAACTCCGATTTCCACTCCGAAACGTATGCGGCATAATTGAAATAGGTTCGGTCCAATATGTACTGAAGCTCATCAATGTAAGCCGTGCGGTTCGATTTTACATCGCATTCCTGCAGGAAAAGTATATCTGGTTTTATCTGGTTAATCCGGGCAACAACAGCATCAAGTCCGGGAATTACTTCCTCTTTTTTAAATACGGTATTATTGCCGCAGGCATCGCCAAACCAGGGCTGGCGACCAATGCCGAAACGGATATTCCATGTCATTACTTTAATGGTGGAATCGGGAAGAGGCGGGGCAACTTTTTCACTTTTGGAGTACATTACAGCATCCTCAACATCATCAAATCCGGTTGCAAGCGGTTCGCAGGCATTAATTACCGGGAAAAGCAAGGGCAGACACAGGAGCAAAACTATTTTTTTATAGAAGGGAATATTCATGGTTAATTGTCTTATTTATTCAAAGATAGGGAATCATTGGATTGTTAGGCTTCAGGTAAGTGATTTTTTTATAAGCAGGCAGTCTTTAGAATAAAAAGTTAAGATAACCAGGGAGACACAGAGATTATGGAGAAACACCATGAATTAATTTATTCTTCATTTTACGATATTAAAGATCTTACCCTCCGTGAACCTCTGTGTAATCCGTGTCTCCGTGGTAAAACAAAAAAACAAACTCAAAAAAACACAATCTGCTGCTAATATCAAATTTAAATTATTTTTACAGAATGAAAACAGCTGAAGAACTCAATTCCGGATGGCGCAAAGTAGCTTCATCCATTTATCGCCGGCCAACCGATTCAAAACTATTCGGTTCAGTTGAAATGGATATTACAGATCTTGAAGTATATATTAAAGAAAAACGCAAAAACGGCGTGAAAGCCACGCTCACACATTTTTTTATTCTTGCCGCCGCCCGTGCCCTGAAAGAGGAAGTTCCGGAAATGAACACGTATATAAAACGCGGCAATGTAGTTTTACGCGATCATATTGATGTGATGGTCAGCGTTTTACTGCGCGATTCGAAAATGGGATCCATACTTGTAAAAGATGCCGATAAGCTTACTCTCGAAGAGCTGATTAAAGAAATGAATGAACAGGTACAACTTTCCCGTCAGGGTTCGGAGAATAAAACCATGCAGATGAAAGACAAAATGGCCCGAATTCCGTGGCCTCTGCGGGGATGGATTTTCAGCCTGTTGAAAACAATTACCTTCAGCTGGGGATTTTCTTTTCCTTCGCTTGGACTTTCGGCAAATAGTTTTGGATCGTTTGTAGTTTCAAATATTGGAAGTGTAGGACTTGATATGGGTTATCCGGCTCTTTTTCCATCGTCGAATGTATCGTTTGTACTGGTGCTTGGCGGGGTAAACCGGAAACCTGCTGTGGTTGGCGATCAGATTTTACCGCGTACCTTTTTATCCCTTGGAGCCGCACTTGATCATCGCGTGGTGGATGCTTCGCATGGCGGACTGCTGTTCCGATACCTGAAAAAGATTGTGAAAAATCCGGAGTTGCTGGACGCAATATAGGGCTAAACACGTATTCACGGGGTGACTACAAGTCACCCCGTGAATACGTACCTCCTATTGCAATTTAAAGTATATCGGCATAGTATAAAGAATCCGTACTGTTTTGCCATCCTGCCTTCCTGCTTTCCATCGCGGCATTAGTTTCACAACACGCAATGCTTCCTCTTCGCATCCACCGCCAATTCCGCGCAGAATTTTCACATCCTCAATTTTGCCATCGGTGTCTACAATAAAACTAACATAAACGGTGCCTTGTATTCCGTTTTCAGAAGCTTGTTGTGGATAAACAATATTTTTAGCCAGAAATTTATTGCGTTCAATGTCACCTCCGGGGAAAGAAGGCATTTCTTCCACAATCGTAAAAACAGCCTGTGAGTCGTAATCAATTACTGCTCTTTTAGATGCTGACATTGCATTTTTAGTTACCGGTGCAGTTGCGGCTTTATCGGCCGAAAGTACTTTTGATTCTTCCTTCGTTACAACAACTTCTTCCATTTGCTTCTTTTCTGGTAATTCTACTGCATCCGAAGCAATAGAAAGCTCATACTGATTATATACTTCTTCATCAGCTACTGCTACTTCCGTAATATTTTGAGATGCATTCAGCGGTTCTTTTTCTTTATCAGTGCTCATGGCAATAAGGCCATTGTTTTTGGGAAGCAAGATAGATAGTGTATCCGGATTTACCGGGTTCTGAAGCATCAGCATCTGGCTTGCACGTTCTTCAGCTAATCTGGTAACATCTAACTGGTTTTGTAACCAAACCACATAAAACCCGCCAATGAAAAGAATAACGGAAGCGGCTGCCGCTATCCATACAAATGGTTTATACGACAAGCGTTTGCTCTCGGCAGCTTCAATAAATGAATGCGAATGAAGCCGTTGCTTGATACGTTGGTTAATAACATCGGTCCGGGCATGAAACTTATTATCCGTTTTAAGGGATGATTTATAGGGATGCACTTTTGGAAACGGCTTTTCCCCCGATAATTCCGCGGTATCGGAATCTGGTTTATCATGTGATTCTGATATTGTTCCCTGATCTGTTTTATTCTCTTTCAGCCACATCCGCAGTCCATCGGCGGCATCGGCACACAATGGACATTCTGTAATGTGCTGATTTGCACTATTAAGCTCAACACCTTTCAGTGAGCCGGAAACAAAAAGCATCAAAGCATCACCTGTCAGGCAACCGGATGGCGTAAAAAGGGCCGACGACTTAGTACTTCTGTCATTCATAGCGTTCCATCCTTTCCATTATTTGCTTCAGATTGCGTTTGCCGTTTTGAATATGGCTTTTTACTTCGTTGTAAGTATATCCTGTTATCTGTTCCACTTCCCGGTATGATTTTTCGTCCAGGTAAAACAATTCGATGCATTGTTTTTGCTCGGAACTCAAACCGGTAATTGCCGTTTCGAGGTAGCGTATGCGGTGTTCGCCGTCATCATCACTTAAAGGATGATTCAGCTCCACGGATTCCATAATATCGGTTTCCAGTTTTTTCAGGTTATCCTCTTTTATGCGGTCGCCGGATTTTTTACGCCTTAGCTGCATAAGGCATTCGTTTTTGGTGATGGTGTAAATCCAGCTTTTAAAATTCTGAATTTCAGATTTCTTCAGCAATTCGAAAAGTTTCTCAAAAACCAGCATCACGGCATCTTCGGCATCGGCATCGTTGCCCAGGTATTTGTAACAAACCGAAAAGAGGAGGTGTGTGTATCGCTCGTAAAGAACTCCTATTATTTCCTTGTCGTGAGTGCTGGCATAACGGGCTACAAGCTGCTCATCAGGAATGGAAAGCAGTTCCTTTTTATCGGCTTTACGAAAAAAATGCAGCGTCACGCTTTGGGAGTTTTTACAAAGATACGGGTTTGGACGGTAAACGACAATGGGAGGTTTAACATGGAACCAGCTTAAATATTGAAAAGGATAAATTTTTTATGGAATTTTTTCTTCCCATGCATCTTCTCCCTGTAAACACAAATTACTAACCTTAAAACAACTCCCGCCATGGAAACCAAGAAATCGAAACGAGCTGACCTGGAGTCAAAGAAAAGTATCTTTTTTCAAATCGGACTAATTGTTGCACTTGGACTAACGCTCGTAGCATTTGAGTGGGAATCACCGGTAAAACAAATTGTAATTGATACCCAATGGGAGGCGGTTAATGAAGATCTGGTAATTAAAAATACAATTTTTGTAGACCGGAAACCCGCTCCAAAACCTGTTCTTGCCCCTGTAATCAGGATCGTTGATAACAATACAAGTATTACTCAGGACCTGATATTGGATACAGAAATAAAACCGGACGAGAATCAGCCGGAATATATAGTTCCGGTTCCGGTTCATCTGGAAGAAGAAAACTCTTTAGCTGAGGAAATTCCTTTTGTTGCCGTTGAAAAGATGCCTGAATTCCCGGGTGGAATTAATGCTTTACGCGAATTTCTTGCCAAAAACACCGATTATCCTGATGCTGCAAAAGAGACAGGCATTCAGGGCACGGTATATCTGTATTTTGTAGTTGAAAAAGATGGAAGCATCAGCGGCATAAAAACATTACGCGGAATTGGCGGAGGATGCACAGAAGAAGCCGAACGTGTTTTAAGTATGATGCCCAAATGGAAGCCAGGCAACCAGTTTGGTAAACCGGTAAGAGTTTCATACAACGTGCCGGTAATTTTTAAATTACAATAATCCGGCAGAATTAAACTGTAAGATCATATTCAAACTCATCTAAATACTACTCAGTCATGAAAACTAACGTAATGTTTTTCTCCATATTCGGAACTCTTCCCCTCATCCTGCTATCAGCAGGAACGATGATGGTCTCATCCAGGCAATTCTCTTCGCCACAAGTATTTGGCCCAAACAAACCGCTGGTTCAAAATACAGCAATAGCGGAATCTGATCCTGATAAAACACTCTCGCCGTATTTCTTTGTAAAATCAAATAATCCTGACCTCGATCAGTTGCCGCTAAAAGCAACTTCTGCCGAGGTAAATATTGCCGGGGTCATCGCCAATGTGAGCGTGGTACAGGAATATGCCAACGAAGGTAAAAATCCCATCGAAGCCATTTATGTGTTTCCGGCATCCACCCGCGCTGCCGTTTACAGCATGAAAATGACTATTGGTGAGCGGACTATCGTTGCTAAAATCTCAGAACGCGAAAAAGCCCGTAAAGAGTATGAAGAAGCTAAACAACAAGGGAAAAGTGCCTCGTTGCTGGAGCAGGATCGCCCCAATGTTTTCCAGATGAATGTAGCCAATATTATGCCCGGCGACCGTATCAGGGTTGAGCTCAATTATACTGAATTGCTGATTCCTGAAAACGGAGTTTATGAATTTGTATATCCTACCGTTGTCGGGCCGCGATACAGCAACCAACCTGCTGTTACTGCACCGCCACGTGAGCAATGGGTAAACAATCCATATACACACGAAGGAGAAAAGCCTTTTTACGGTTTCAACATCAGTTGCACTCTTTCTGCCGGTATGCCGGTTAGTGATGTAATTTGCGCTACGCATAAAACGGATATCAGGTTTGATAGCCCTTCGGATGCAACAATTACGTTGAAGACGGAGGGAAAACAGGGCGGAAACCGCGATTTTATTCTGAAATACCGCTTAGCCGGGGATAAAGTGCAGACAGGTGTTTTGCTTTTTCCCGGCAAGGATGAAAACTTTTTCCTGGCCATGATACAGCCGCCCAAACAGGTAAAAATTTCAGTAATTCCTCCCCGCGAATATGTTTTTATTGTTGATGTTTCGGGTTCCATGAACGGATATCCGCTGGAAATTTCAAAAAAATTACTGAGAGACCTAATCACAAATCTTAGACCAACAGACAGGTTTAACGTTCTTCTTTTTGCCGGTGCATCAAATCTTATGAGCGAAACTTCCATTGCAGCTAACAATACCAATATTGAAAAGGCCATTGGTTTTATTGATCGGCAGCAGGGCGGCGGAGGAACCGAGCTTTTACCGGCACTTAAAAGAGCACTCAATCTGAAAGGCACCGAAGGATTTTCACGCAGTTTTGTTATAGCTACCGATGGGTATGTGACTGTTGAAAAAGAAGCTTTCGACCTTATTCGTAAAAATATGGATAAAGCCAATTTCTTCGCTTTTGGAATCGGAACATCTGTTAACAGGTTGATTATTGAAGGAATGGCTCACGTTGGAATGGGAATGCCATTCGTAATTACCAAACCTGATGAAGCTGAAGCTACGGCACTGAAATTCAGAATGTATATTCAGAATCCGGTTTTAACTCATATTTCGGTGAGTTATGATAAGTTTGATGCATATGATGTAGAACCGTTAACGGTACCGGATGTATTTTCAGAAAGGCCGGTTATTATTTTCGGCAAATACCGTGGCACTCCATCAGGAAGTATAAAAATCAAAGGTATGAACGGTGAAGGTGACTATACAAGTATAATTTCTGTAAAGCCATCAGGATCAAGCGAATCGAATGTGGCACTCCGCTATCTTTGGGCCCGCGAACGCATCCGCACTTTAAGCGATTATGCATCAGCCGGGTTTGGCGGTGAAGATGAATACAAACCAGCAATTATTGAATTGGGTTTGAAATACAACCTTCTTACTTCCTATACTTCGTTTATTGCCATCGATAATGATATCAGGAACAGAGAAGGCAACTCAACCACAGTGAATCAACCTTTACCATTGCCTGAAGGAGTGAGTGATTATGCTATAGGTGGAAGTTCAATAACTAAAAGTGCTCCTTCTCTAAGGGGAGTAAACTCCCTGGATTGTGTTGCATTGGAATCTGTTGTTGTTGATGATAAAGAAGAAACTACGGTTGAAACCAAATCCGTGTTTACAATAGTAGAAAGTATGCCTCAATTTACCGGTGGCGGAACGGTTGTGAATAACTTCATTGCAACCAATATTGTTTACCCGCAAATGGCAATAGAAAATGGAATCAGCGGAACCGTGTATGTTGGATTTATTATCGACGAAAAAGGAAATGTTACGGATGTAAAAGTATTACGGGGTATTGGCGGTGGATGCGACGAGGAAGCTATAAGGATCATAAAACTTACCAGTGGAAAATGGAAACCGGGCATGCAAAACGGGAAGCTGGTGAAGGTTCTTATGAATGTACCGATAATGTTTTCAATGAAATAACCAACTTGTCTACACCCGCGCTCCAAACCTGACAGGTTTCGAAAACCTGTCAGGTTTAGTTCGTTCGCGAAACCCGGCAGCGTTAAATCAGACTTACGAAATTAAATATGTCAGACACCCTTTGAGTGTGCAGATACATTCGGGATTTTATACCGTCGCCAGAATTTCCAGGTTGTAAGTGTGGTGTAGGTAATTATTTTATTAATACGCGGAAACCGCATCAGGTAATGCAACAATCTATATCCACCCCAAAAGGATACTAGTGCAACCGACCATCGCACCACAAAATAGAATGATTCAAATGTCACGCTTGATTGATTAAACCACAAAGCAACCATATCCGTTACTTTATCCGAAAGGTATGGATTAACAATAAGGCTTAGAGCCAGAAGAATAATAAATACCATCGAATGTGCCGTCTCAATGGCACGCTGGGGGCAGTAGTTCATGCATTTCATGCAACTTTCGCAGGTGAATTTCCAGTAAGGTCGGTTATGTTCAAGTATGATTGATTTGGTAGGGCATTGCTCCACACAAATTCCGCAATTGTTACAATTATAATTGGCAATAAATGTTTTAGCCAGGATAAACCGTCCTACAAAATAATACCCCAAAGCGACAGGAGCTACCAATATATCCAATGGAAGCAGTACAAATGATTTCAGGAATACACGTTTGCCGGCTAAAACTTTTAAAGCGAATTTTTTTGTGAGCCGCTCATAGTGTTCAACCATGGAGTCAATAACCTTTTTCCGGATTCCCGGATGTAGTGAAATCCAGTTTGATGGGAGGTCAACCGGGTACATGGCTTTAATTTTATACCCTTTAAAAAACATGATCATCGCCGGAAAATACATGGCTATTCCACTCAAGCCCGGTAAAAATAATTTTGAGAGTTTCATGCCGGCTCTTGTGTTTCCGATAAAAACATCTGATCCTCCCAGCAACTTAAACCGGAAAAGAAACTTAAGCATGGAATGAGGCATATTAAAACCATGCGTCGCCGAGAAAAATCCAATCAGTGTTTTTCCTTCGAAGCCTGCAATGTCGTCCGGATTAAACTGGTGATAGGACGAAATATGCGTTATTAAACCATGGTTTTGGGCTTCCTGCACAATCCATTCCGAAACACGCTTTGAGTTGCCGGTGCCGGAATAGTAGATAACCAGAAGGTTGTTGTAAAGCTTTTCCATCCTTCAACGGAATTAACTGACATATTGAATTCAAAAATACATATAAATATCTTAGATACTAAGTTGTGTGTATGCCTAATTATGTGATAATTTGCTCTTCCTAAATCCAATCCCTAACCCCCAAAACCTGTTAATCATACTCTTTCTAAATTACCTGTTACCTGGATAACAGAAGGAGAAAAAAATATAATTTTGCTCAGTGAAACTCTGAAAGGAGATTTTGAAATAACTCTATTGTTCTAAAGCACGATGAATAAAATTATTGAACATCCGATTCTGGAAGTACCTGTAGCAGAAAAGATTAACTTTCAGTATGAGGGAACTACCGTTACAGGCGAAAAAGGTTTTACTATTGCTGCTGCTTTGCATCAGGCCGGGTTCCCGGTTCACAGCCACAGCTTGTCAAACCGCGAGCGCAGTCTCGAATGCGGTATCGGTAAATGCGGGGCCTGCGAAATGCTTGTCGACGGGCAAATTCGCCGTATCTGTATCACAAAAGTGGATCATGTTAAGGAAGTCAGTGAAATTCCGCATGATTTTTCGCCTGAAGCACGCCCGGTAAATACCGAAAAACCAATTGATGTTTATAAAACAACCGTTGCCATTATTGGTGCCGGTCCTGCCGGATTAGCCTGCCGCGAAGAGTTACTGAAACAAGGTGTTGATACTATTGTAATTGATAACAACGACAAAATCGGTGGTCAGTTCCTGATGCAGACCCATCAGTTTTTCTTTTTCGAAAAAGAAAAGAAATTCGGTGGCATGCGTGGATTCGATATTGCGAAAACCCTTGCCGGCGACAGTCACGAAGGTATTTTCCTCAACAGCACCGTTTGGGATTTGCTCGAAGGCAAACGGATAGCTGTTAAAAACGTTTTGACCGATGAAATTTATTATGTGGATGCCGAATACCTGGTTGTAGCAACCGGTGCTGTTCCTTTTATGCCGACGTTCGAAAATGATGATCTGCCGGGAGTTTACACAGCTGCTGTTGTGCAAAAAATGATGAACAATGAATTAACGTTGCTTGGTAAAAAAGTATTAACGGTAGGTGCTGGAAATATAGGCTATCTGACTTCGTATCAATTAATGCAGGCTGGTGCTGAAGTAAAAGCAATTATCGAAGCACAAGGTCACGAAGGCGGTTTCCCGGTGCAGGCAAACCGTGTGCGCCGGCTCGGAATTCCGGTAATGACATCACATATTCTGCTTAAAGCGTTGCCTAACGAAGACAACACCGGAATTATCGGCGCCGTGGTTGCTGAATGCAAAAACTTTGAACCTGTTCCCGGAACCGAAAAAATAATTGATGGTATCGATGTGATCAATATCTGTACCGGACTGGTGGCCGACGATCAGCTGATTATTAAAGGGAATGAAATATTTGGCCGTAATTGCTACGGAGCCGGTGATGCAATCCGCATTGGTGAAGGAACAAGTGCTGTTTTGCGTGGCAACCAGGTTGCCTATGAAATTTTGCAGGACATGGGCGAAAACGTTGATTACGATAAGTATCTGAATGTTTCGAAAGAATATATCGATTCACAACAGCATCCGCACCGTGTTATTCAGGAGCCATACCGGCCTACATCCGAGCGTTTTAACGAAAAACCATTTGTTCAGATTGATTGCCTGTATGGATTTGCCTGCAATCCCTGCGAGTTTGCCTGTCCGCACGGAGCCATCACCAAAACTTCCACAAGTACCGTTCCTCAAATCGATTTCGAGAAGTGTGTGGGTTGTATGGATTGCGTGTATCAGTGTCCCGGACTTGCAATTTTCGGCTATGCACCTAAAAAAGACTGGCTTTTCCTGCCGATAGAATATTTTGCTGACGAAAAGCAGGAAGTTTATCTGGTAGATAACCAGGGCAAGAGACTGGGTAATGGTATCATTGAAAAAATCCTTAAGAAACCGAATAAAACAAACATCGCCCGTGTAAAATCGATTGATATCCACGGGGAAGCTTTACTCGATGTAAGAGGCTTTATCATCAAAGAGAACTTTCCGGAACCTGTTGTAATGAAACCTACAGAATTTGAAAGTGAACACGAAATGTATGTGTGTCATTGCGATGACGTTACTTTAGGCGAAGTGGTTAATACCATTGGTGACCGCAGGTTTATATCTGTGGACGAAATCAAACATACCACCCGATTGGGAATGGGAGCATGCCGCGGAAAACGTTGTATAAAAAGGCTTAAACAAGTGTTGCGCAACAAAGGCATCAGCGTTGTGGGCGATGCTACTCCGCGTGGTCCGCTGAGTAATCAGCTGGCAATGGGTGAGTTATTTCCTAAAAATGTTCGCGAAAATATTATTATCAACAACAGTAAAAGTAAAATCCGTACCATTGAGGTGCAGGCTTTAATTGCCGGTGGAGGAATTGGCGGAAGTGCATTATTCCGTTATATGGCTGAGGCCGGGTTAAAACCTGCGCTTCTCAACTACGGACGTGGTGCTTCGTGGCGGAATATTGCCGGCGGACGCCCTGCTTTCAGTTTACCCGAAATTGCTGATATCGCCAGGCATAATCTCGAAATTTTCAAAGAACTGCAAAAGATCCGTGATATCAATTTCCTTTCAACACGGTATGTAAACTTTGCTCACGATGATGCTACATTCAAAGCGCTTGACGATTCGCGTTCGTGGTCGGATGCGTTTATGGTTGATCCGAAAGATTATCTGAAAGAAATTTCCCCTAATATTAATCCCAATTTAGGCAAACATTACCAGGCAGCACTTATTACCCGCGATTGCTGGCAGGCTACTCCCGGTCGTGTTATTGATCTTATCCGGCGCATCGGGGTAGAAAAAGGCGGCAGGATTTATGAGGATTGCCAGCTGATTGATGTAAGGCAAGAAAACGGGAAATACATTGTACTGGCTAAAGACCACGACAAGCAGTATGTTGAGTTTCATACACCGCATTTTGTAAACTCATTGGGTCCGGAAGCCGATAAGTTTTCGAAACAACTTGGCATAGAAACCGGGTTGTATCCCGTTAAACACCAGGCTTTTATTACACGGCGTATGCCCAATATGGGTATCGACGGGCGTCCTCTTGATATGCTTATCGACCGCCGCAAATACAAAGGCTTTACCGCAGTGTATGGTCAGCAACTGGGTGAAACAGGTCAGATAATTGGCTGTGCCTCGCCACAGGTTGAACCAATGGAAACAGACAAAAACCTGAAGATTAACTCAAAGGAATTCCTCGAAATTGTATCCGAAGTTTTTGTCGATTGGTTGCCTCAGCTTTCATCCGTTGGGTTCCAGGCCGTGTGGGCAGGTTATTATGTTGAACCGCGTATGATCCTTGATCCCGATCTCGGACTGTTTGTTGGTTTCCGCGGACAAGGATTTATGCTTGGGCAATACCTGGCCAAGATTTATGTGGATAAAATGATGGGCAAAGAAGTTCCTTCCTATTTCGACAGGCTTAAGCTAAGCGGAGATGGATTGTTAGAGAAAGCATTCAAATAAAATCAACTTCGTTAAAAGCAAAAGAGACGGCCATTGGTCGTCTCTTTTGCTTTTAATTTGAATCCTTTTGGATTCTCAGTCAGAGTGGCTGTTAATTATTACGACCGGCTGAATAATTTCTTAAACAAAGAGGTATCGTCATCTTTCTTTGCATCATCAGAATAATACCCATACCCATATCCATGGCCGTATCCATAACCGTACCCATAACCGTACCCATAACCGTAACCGTATCCATAGCCGGCTCCCGACCTGTCAGGTTTCACGTCGTTAACCAGTACAGTTGTATTAGGCACATTCCGTTTTTCAAAATCGCTGGCGATTGATTCAAACACTTTTTTGTTGGTAAGGTTTTGACGAACAAGCAGAATATTAACATCCGTATGCGGAATAAGCAGGAATGCATCCGTTACAATACCTACCGGCGGAGTATCAATAATAATGTAATCGTATATTTCCTTTAGTTCGTTAAGCAACTTAACATTAAGCGGCGAAGCAATAAGTTCTGCAGGATTTGGCGGTACCGGACCTGCCGAAATAATATCCAGGTTTGGAACAGGTGATTTTTGAATTATTTCCTGCAACGTATTTTTCCCTATCAGATAAGAGGTAATTCCAGCGGTGTTTTTCAAACCAAAATCCTGGTAGATTTTAGGTTTACGCAAGTCATATCCCATCAGAAGTGTCTTCCTGTCGAACTGTGCATAAATACACGCAAGGTTCATCGAAGTAAAAGTCTTTCCTTCGCTGACACTGGTGCTGGTGATAAGGATTGTAAACTTATCTTTCCCCTGTGTCATGTATTGCAGGTTGGTGCGTAAAGCCCTGAAAGATTCTGAAATTGCCGATTTGGGCGAAGTGTAAGCCACAATATTACTATCGTGTTTGTTATGCAGCACATGGCCTATTACCGGAAGAGTGGTATGTTTTTCAATATCATTTTTATTAACAACCTTATCGTTCAGGTAGTCTTTGCCAAGGATATACAAAAGCGGAATTATTAGTCCGAGTATAAAAGCGATGGTGTAGTTGAGACTTGTTTTAGGGAAAACCTGTTCCTGTACAATCGGATCAGCAACATCAATAATTTCGTTGTCGGGAGTATTGCTGGCTTTGGTTATTGCTGCTTCCGACCTTTTTTGAAGCAGGTAAGTGTAAATAGCGTCGTTAAGTTTGTATTTGCGTTCAATGCCCAGCAATTGCCTTTGTGTTGCCGGCAGGTTTCGGAAAAACAAGGAAAGTTCATTAATCCGGGTTTCAATATCTTTAATGCTGATATCCGAAGTTTTCACAATATTGGTGATGCTTTCGGTAAGTGATCTTTTAGTGTTTGCTATTTTCTGATCAATAGATAAAACCATTGGGTTATTGGGTTTCGAACTAATCAGCCTTTCAGCTTTTTCGGCGTACAATTCCTGTAGCTGGTTCAGTATCTGGCTCAAAACCGGATCATCAATACCCATAGAGGATGGAACTACAACGCCGTTAATATCATCTTTGTTTTTCTGGATATACTCCTTCAGGTTATTATAGTACTTTGCTTTGACCAGTAATTCAGCTTTCTGCTTATCAAGCTCAACTATACTTGTATACACCTGTTGTGACTGAGCATCAAGGTTCATGATCTGATTGCTCGTACGAAAATTTTGTAACACAGTTTCGTTTGTATTGAGCGAATCGCGGATTTCCATTAATTGACTGTCAATAAACAGGATCGTATTTATAGCGATCTGGTTTTTCTTTTCGAGGCCTTGTCTTATATACTCGAGCGTAAGTCGATTCAGAAAATCAACAGCTTTTTGAGAGTTATTGCCTTTTAAAGCGATTTCAACAATGGAAGCTTCTTTATTTATAGGCTCAATCTCGTACCCCGAAAACTGGGAAATCATCGCATTCAAAGAATTGAAAACAAAATAATAGCGCTGGTTCAGAGCAGTTTTAGGATCATACTTTAATGTTTTCTCAATAAGAAAACCAAATTCTGCCGTGGAAATCTGCTCTCCGAAACGATGTTTCTTATCGTATTTCAACGAAGTGATTTTTTTATCACTATCAGTGAAACCATTATAATTGTAAAGTGTCAGATCCTGGCCTTCAACTTCAAGCCGGTAATCATTTTCCGAAAGTATAGTTACATAAAACTTCACATTGCCTACCGGTTGCAAGCGCGAAGTGTCAACAATTACATTGAAAGGCGATTCATTATAAACTTCGGATGTAATGAAATTATCTTCTTTAAAACAGGAAACATTAAAATCCAATGATTTAAGAGTACGTGAAACAAGTGAACGCGATTTCAGAATTCCAATCTGGTTCTGTAATTTTTGTGTGTTGGTAATATTTCCGAATCCTAACAACGACTGGGCATCACTCAGGCCACCTTTTTCCTCCGTGATCAGTACACTTGTTTTAACTTTATATACAGGCTTGGTATATTTATTAAACAGGAATGCAATAAGCATTACCAGTACTATGGTGATAAAAAATAAATACCAGTAGCTGAGAAACTTATAGTACAAAGCTTTAATATCAACAGACTGCTCCTGTTGTAATTCATTATAATTGGCGAATTTATTGTCCATTATTTGAAGAATGTTAAGATAACAAGTACCAGGCCGATGGTTGAATACACCAGTCCGTATGGGAAAGTTTCGAATGCATAAGCCTTTTCCTTCATTGGCTCCACATATATAATGTCGTTAGGTTGCAGATAGTAATACGGTGAAGATAGTATGTCTTTACTCAGCAGATCGAGGACAACAATATTATTTCTATCACCTTCAGTTCTGATAATCTGTACTTTGCTGCGGTTACCAAAAGCCGTAATATCACCAGCCAGGGCAAAGGCTTCAAATATATTTATCCGGTTATTGTAAACCGGGAATTTGCCGGGTGATTTAACTTCGCCGAGTATCGAAATATTATACATAACCAGTTTTACAACTACGCTCGCTCCGATAATAATTTCCGAAACTGATTTAGAGAGCGTATTTTGCATTTCACTAACAGTTTTTCCATCTGCATAAATGTTGCCAAGTAAAGGGAAATTGATAAATCCCGAATCATTTACTAAATAGCTTGTGAGATACAGGTTTTGCTCGGTGATATTCATATTATTGTTTCCTGCTGCCGAGCCTGCAATAGTAGCAAAAAGCTCGTTACTTTTCTGGTCAAGGGAAAGTATCCTCACATATATGTAATCTCCTGGTTTGAATTTATAATCAGGTTTTAATATATCGAAGGCATACCTTGCTGTATCACCTTCCTTATCCTGAAGGTACTTCATTTTTGTCTGAGGCACGCACGAAAACAGAGCCAGTCCAATAACCGATAGAAAGAAAAGCTTAAATGTAACAAGCTTAGTAGTCATAATTTTAATTTTATCAGAAGAGTATATTATATCGCAATGCAGCAAAGATATAATAAATTAATTTAAATATTTAACCAGGAACACTGCTTACTTTAAGTGGAAAAGTAATTATTCCGCCAGTTCACCCCTGAGTGTGGCGGCGGTACACGAAATAATTTTAACAGTTACATAATCTCCTGGATTATAAGAATCACGAGGAAAAACAACCACTTTGTTCTGACTTGTGCGACCAAAAAGCTGTTGATCCGAGCGCTTTGAAACACCTTCGGCAAGCACTTCGAATTCTTTTCCGATTTCACTTTTATTGCTTTTTAACGAGAGTTCCTGCTGTAAAGAAATGATCTCATCCAGGCGACGGCTTTTTACTTCTTCTTCCACATCGTCGGGATATTTTTTTGCAGCAGCAGTATTCGGCCTTTCGGAATATTTGAACATGTATGCATAATCGTATCCTACTTCACGCATGGCCGAAATAGTATCCTGATGATCTTCCTCCGTTTCGGAACAGAACCCTGCAATAATATCAGTAGTAACCGCACAACCCGGAATAATCCGGCGTATAGCAGCGATGCGGTCCATATACCACTCGCGGGTATAACTGCGTTTCATCATCTGGAGCACGCGTGTGCTGCCTGATTGTATTGGAAGATGTATGGATTTGCAGATATTTTTGTTCGTTGCTATAACTTCCAGCAAGTCGTCCGAAATATCTTTCGGGTGTGATGTTGCGAATCTCACCCGTAACAATGGATCAATGGAAGCCACATCTTCGAGCAGTGCCGGAAACTCAATGGGAATTCCATTTTCCTCCCAATGGTAGGAGTTAACATTTTGACCGAGCAAGGTTACTTCACGAAAACCCTGTTCGAAAAGTTCGCGGGCTTCTTTAACAATAGTTTGGGGATTACGGCTACGTTCCTTGCCACGTGTATAAGGCACAACACAATAGGCGCAGAAGTTTTCGCATCCGCGCATAATGCTTATAAACGCAGTAACTCCGCTCCCGCTTGTACGAACAGGATTAATATCTGCGTACGTTTCGTCTGCTGAAAGTAAAACATTTATCGCTTTTTGTCCGCTTTCAACCTGCTCAAGCAATTGAGGTAACTGCCGGTATCCGTCAGGACCAACTATCAGGTCGATGTGGCGTTCTTCTTCAAGCAGCTTATCTTTCAACCGTTCAGCCATACAACCCAATAACCCTATAACCAGGCCGGGATGTTTGCGTTTCAGCGCATGAAGCTCGTTAAGGCGGTTTCGCACACGTTGTTCAGCGTTGTCGCGTATCGAGCAGGTATTCAATAATATCAGGTCTGCGGCTTTTATATCGGTTGTAGATTCGTAATTCTGGGTTTCCAAAATGGACGCGACAATCTCGCTATCCGAAATATTCATCTGGCATCCGTAGGTTTCTATATATGCTTTCTTCTTAATTTCCACGCTCTTATTCACAAATTATGGTAATTTTTGATTTTTTTCGAGTCTGCAAAATTACAACAATTTAAGGTACGAATTACTGCCAATAAATATCAGCTAATCAGATATATAGAAAAACATGAAATGTATATATTGATTCTTCATTTTGCCTATATTAGATGAATATATTAAGGTGTAAATAACAATATGTCCACACAGGTTTAATTTTATTGCGTTACTTTGCAGCCGATTTTCTGGAATTAATTTAAAATATATGAGTAAGAATCTTGTAATTGTTGAGTCACCGGCTAAGGCCAAAACTATAGAAGGATACCTGGGAAAGGATTTTATTGTGAAATCCAGTTTTGGTCATGTTCGCGATCTTTCAACCAAAGAGCTTGGAATTGAGGTAAATAACCAATTCAAACCGGTGTATGAAGTGATGCCGGACAAAAAAAAGGTGATCACCGAATTGAAGAAACTGGCTGATGGTTGCGAAACTGTATGGCTCGCAACTGACGAGGACCGCGAAGGGGAAGCCATTTCGTGGCATCTTGCCGAAGTGCTGAACCTCGATCCGCTTAAAACAAACAGGATTGTGTTTCATGAAATCACTAAATCTGCCATTACCGAAGCTATAAAAACACCACGCCGGATTGATCAGAACCTGGTAAATGCACAACAGGCCCGACGTGTTTTGGACAGGCTTGTTGGTTTTGAACTATCGCCAATCCTCTGGAAAAAAGTGAAACCTTCGCTTTCAGCAGGACGCGTGCAAAGTGTAGCCGTCAGACTTATTGTTGAGCGCGAGGAAGATATTCGCAAATTCGAATCCACATTTTCATACAAAGTCAGTGGTTTGTTCGAAGTGAATAACGAAAAAGGGAATGCAACGTTTAAAGCTGATCTGCCTAAAAGATACTCTACTCTTGAAGAAGCCCACGCTTTCCTCACATTATGCAGCAAAGCAGCCTTTACAGTTGCTGATGTGGATAAAAAACCGGGCAAACGCTCGCCGGCACCCCCTTTCACAACTTCTACCTTACAGCAGGAAGCCAGCCGCAAACTGGGTTTCTCGGTAAGCCGCACCATGACCGTTGCCCAGCAACTTTATGAAAGTGGAAAAATAACCTATATGCGTACCGACTCGGTTAACCTGTCGCAAACCGCGCTGGGACTCGCTAAAGAAGAAATTACAAAGCAATTTGGAGCTGAATACCACAAATCACGCCAGTTTGCCAATAAAAGCAAAGGCGCACAGGAAGCCCACGAAGCCATCCGCCCCGCTTACATGAATAGCATTACTATTGAAGGTGATGCGTCACAAAAACGCCTTTACGACCTGATCTGGAAACGTACCATTGCTTCGCAGATGGCTGACGCTATCCTGGAAAAGACAAATATAGATATCGACCTTTCGAACAGCAAAGAACAATTTGTTGCGTTGGGCGAAGTGATCAAATTCGACGGATTCCTGAAAGTTTACATGGAATCAAGTGATGATGATACTGAACAAACCGAAGGATTGTTGCCCCCGGTAAAAAAAGGTGAAAAACTCGGAATGCAGCATATTGAAGCTGTTCAGAAGTTTACCACCAGTCAGCCACGCTATACCGAAGCCAGCCTTGTAAAAAAACTCGAGGAGCTTGGAATTGGTCGTCCTTCAACGTATGCACCAACTATTTCGACCATCATAAAACGCGAGTACGTTGTTAAAGAAGATCGCGACGGCAATACCCGCGACATCAAACAACTTATGTTGAAAGATGGAAAAATCAAGGAAACTGTAAAGCACGAAAAATATGGTTTCGAAAAATCGAAGCTTTTCCCTACGGATACCGGCGAATTGGTAACCCGTTTTCTGCAGCAGTATTTTGATGATATTATGGATTACAACTTTACCGCCAGCGTTGAAAAGGAATTTGATGAAATTGCGGATGGGTTGAAAGCCTGGAACCTTATGATCGGCGAGTTTTATACGCCATTTCATAAAAAAGTACTCGAAACCATGGAAAGTGGTGAAAGAGCTAAAGGCGAAAAATTGCTTGGGAAAGATCCAGGTACCGGAATGAATATTTATGTAAAACTTGGCAGATATGGAGCGATTGCTCAGATTGGTGAAACTGATTCGCCTGATAAACCAAAGTTTGCGGGATTACGTAAAGGACAAACCCTTGAAAGTATTACCCTTGAAGAAGCAATAAAACTGTTCGATTTCCCGCGCTTACTTGGCCAGTACGAAGATGCTGATATTACAGTAGCTATAGGCCGTTTCGGTCCATATGTGTTGCATCAATCCAAATTCTGTTCACTTAAAAGTACGGATGATCCAGCAACTATCACAATTGAACGGGCTATCGAACTCATAGATGCAAAACGCACCGAAGCTGCTAACCGTACCATTAAAGCCTTTCCCGAACGCCCTGATGTACTTGTACTTAATGGCCGTTATGGCCCATACATCGCCATTGGGAAAAACAATATAAAAATACCTAAAGGCACTGACCCTGCTCAACTTACACTGGAAGAATGTATTAAATTAGGCGATGCCGCACCGGCTCCGTCTAAAAAGAAGTTTGTTCCACGGGGAAAGAAAGCGTGAAGGATTGAGTAAATAGTTAATAAAAAAATGGAAAATAGTTAATCGGGAAATGGTTAATGGGAAAATGGTTAATTGGGAAATGGTTAATAGTAACAGGAACATTTTTCTATAAAATCCCTCTCCCTTTCTCCGTCTCTCCGTCTCCCTGTCTCTCCGTCCCTAAGTCGCTCCCTCGCCCCTCGCCCTTCTCCCACGCCTAACCCCTAATCCCCAAAACCTAATCCATGCACATCTCCAGCTACTTTAAACCAGTTCAGGATATAATACTGCCGCATGTTGCAGCGCATACAGGCAAACGCTTAGGGGAGGTGTTTGCAACCCATACTTCAGAGGATGGTTTTCCTGATCTTGCTGATATTGAAGTCGCCATATTCGGAGTAGACGAAGATCGCAATTCGGTGGATAACCAGGGCTGTGGTATGGCTTCGCTCAGTGTGCGCGAATACCTTTACCGGCTTTTACCGGGAGATTACAAAACCCGTGTGGCTGATCTGGGCGATATTATGCGAGGTGATACCGTTGAGGATACCTATTTTGCGGTAACAGCTGTAGTTGAAGCTCTGCTCGATCTCAATATTGTTCCGTTAATTATTGGCGGGGGCCAGGATCTGACGTATGCCATGTACCGCGCGTACAAAAACCGTAAAAGCATTATCAATATTGCAGCCGTTGATAATATGTTCGATTTGGGTGAAAGTGAGGATCAGCTTAATTCACGATCCTACCTGAGCCATATCATCCTTCACAAGCCAAACTATTTGTTTAACTATACCAACATCGGTTATCAAACCTATTTTGTTGAACAAGGTGCCATTGACCTGATGCGGAACCTGTTTTTTGATATTTACAGATTAGGAGTGTTGCACAGCGATATTACCCAGGTGGAACCGCTGGTGCGGAATGCCGATTTGTTTTCGTTTGATATTTCGTCAATAAGGCAAAGTGATGCTCCCGGAAACGCGAATGCCACTCCAAATGGTTTTTATGGTGAGGAAGCCTGCCAGATGGTACGTTATGCCGGGATGAGCGATAAAATTACGTCAGCCGGATTTTTTGAAATGAATCCGGCACTGGATCGGAATGGTCAAACGGCACATCTGCTTGCACAAATGATCTGGTATTTTATTGATGGATTTTACCATCGTCAGGATGACCATCCTTCAACCGGTGCCGAAAACTATATCCGCTATAACGTACAGGTTACCGATTTTGACGATGGCATAGTTTTTTATAAAAGTAAACCGACTGAACGCTGGTGGATGGAAATTAAATGCTCTGATAACATACGTGAAAAATACCGTCGCCACTATATTGTGCCATGCTCCGCTGCCGATTACCAAACAGCCCTTGCTGACGAAATTCCTGATCGCTGGTGGCAGGCGTATCAGAAGTTGATGTAAAGAAGTGAATAATGAAAAGAGAATAGTGAATAGTTGATCGGAATTTCAGGGAATATTCACTGGTCATCATTCCGACATCCGACATCTAACATAACACATCAGTCACTTCACCCTTCCCGGATTATTACTCACAAACGCTCCCCAACCGGTATAACTCGTTGCCGGTCCTTCGGCTGTTCGCTGAAAATAATGACAGCATGCCACAGCCACAGCATCGGTAGCATCAAAGTATTTGGGTTGCTCGGCTATAACTACCAGTCGGTTAATCATAGCCGAAACCTGTTCTTTTGATGCGTTTCCATGCCCGGTAATGGATTGCTTTACTTTACGCGGCGAATATTCAAAAATCGGGATATCGCGGTACAATGCTGCAGCCATAGCCACTCCCTGTGCCCGTCCAAGTTTAAGCATACTTTGTACATTCTTACCAAAGAACGGGGCTTCCAGGGCAACTTCATCCGGATGGTAATGGTCGATAAGGCCAAGCACTTTCTCAAAAATGCTTTTTAGCTTCAGCGGATGTGTATCCAGATGGTCAAGTTTAATCACATCGAGTGCAATCAGCTCAATTTTCTTACCTTTATCCACAATTAACCCAAATCCCATGAT
Organism: Bacteroidota bacterium; assembly: GCA_020048595.1. Taxonomy (GTDB): domain Bacteria; phylum Bacteroidota; class Bacteroidia; order Bacteroidales; family UBA4417; genus UBA4417. The sequence goes on from JAIFMH010000309.1 coordinate 22,353, forward strand.
ATTGGTACCGGGGTCAATGCCTAGAATGATACGTTCGCTTGCCAAAATGTTATTATAGTTATTTTGATTAAATTCAATACTTGTGCAGTTAAAAAGAGTTCAAGATTTCAACGTTCCGGGTTCTATGCTACTGATGTCATCTATGTTTCATAAATTTCGGGTGCTGATCCCTAAATCCTAAATCCTAAAACCTAAAACCCAACCCCTCCCTTTGATCCTAACGCCAAAAGTACGAAAAACACTGGATATTGCCACACGGCTTATAATAGCCACGCTGTCTCTTTCGTATATTTTTTACCGCATTTATTCGCTTCCTACCGGGCAGGTGAATACATTTTTCGAATCGGTTCTAAGGGGCACTGATGTAATTTATATTTCTGCTACGCTGATATTTCTGATGTTTATCAACTGGGGTATTGAATCAATAAAATGGAAAATCCTCATCAGCCAGGCTGAAAAAGTGAGTTTTCTGACTTCGTACGAAGCGGTTCTGGGTGGACTGGCAGCAAGCGTTTTTACCCCCAACAGGGTAGGGGAGTTTATAGGAAGGGTTTTCATTTTGAAAAAAACAGATCCGCTTAAAGCGATATTGCTTACAATTGTAGGTAGTTTCAGCCAGTTGCTGGTTACCATAGTTTTCGGGACTATTGCATACCTGTTTTTTGCTCCGCGGTATATGAAAACGTTAATGTTTGATAGTACTTGGCTGGTTACAGGATTCTCATTTACGTTGATATTGATATCTTTATTTGCATTGGTTGTTTTCTTTAACATTTCGGTGCTGCACCGTATTTCAATAATAATCCCCGACAAATACTCCGCCAGGATTAAAAACGGCATCGATGCCATGGCTGATTGCCCGAAATCCTTGCTTTTGAAAACTATTCTGTTAAGCGCACTCCGGTATTTGGTTTTTTCGACCCAGTTTTACCTTGCCATACGATTAATGGGAATGGATTTCACAGCACTTCAATGTATGCTGGTAATACCGGTTATTTATTTGGCGTTGGCAGCTATACCAACAGTGGCTTTAACTGAACTTGGGGTAAGAGGATCAGTATCTGTATTTCTTTTTGGAATGCTTTCCGTATCCGAAGGATTGGATGGAGGCTCAGCATTGGCGGTTGTGTCAGCATCTACATTGATCTGGTTTATCAATATAGCTGTTCCTTCTCTGGCCGGAGTATTGGTTATATTCAGGTTAAAATTCTTCAGAAGATGATTTTTACAGTCATTTCGACCATTGTCCTCATTAGCTACGCTATGCTAATCCTAGCAATAACCATTGGCTGGCGGAGGTTAAGATCATTTAAAAATCCCGGGTTGTTGCCCGAAGTAAAAGTAGGTGTAATTGTTGCTGTTCGGAATGAAGCTGCAAATGTTAAGCAACTTCTTACCAGCCTTCTGGCTCAGGATTACCCATTGCATTTGCTTGAGATTATTATTGTAGATGATAATTCCACCGATACAACATTACAGCTGGTGAATGAATTCATAATTCAGAAAAAGGAAACACAGAAGCTGAAATTAATTTCATTGAGTGAGAAAGACTGTTCAGGTAAAAAGGCAGCAATTAATCAAGGAATTCTGGCATCCGGAAGTGAACTGATTGTAATAGCAGATGCTGATTGCACAGCTGAAAGCCATTGGATTCAAACTGTTGCAGCCTATTATTCCGAATACCGGCCGCAAATGATTCTTGGTCCGGTGCGAATGGCAGATAATGGAAATTTCTTTGGCAAACTTCAGTCACTGGAGTTTATGAGTCTCATATCTTCAGCCGCCGGATCGAGTAACGCAGGGTTTCCGATATTGGCAAATGGAGCAAATATGGCTTTCACCCGCAGTGCCTACGAAAGCTGTGGAGGGTTTTCCGGAAATCTGAATTTTCCTTCGGGCGACGATATGTTTTTAATGATGAGCATTAAAAGAATGTTCGGAGCTGAAGCGATCCGGTTTTTACGGTCGCATGAAGCTATTGTCAGTACAC
>JAIFMH010000367.1 GCA_020048595.1 Bacteroidota bacterium
CGATTTTTCGGGAGCGGTAACCTTTAGCGCACATTTTAAAAAAAGCGAAAGTGAATCTGTTATTTGTTTGTAGTAAAAATAAGTGGCGAAGCCGGACAGCCGAGACAATTTTTAAGGAAAGCCATTACCATAGTGTTAAATCTGCCGGAACAGAACCAACTGCCCGAATTAAGGTGAACTCAAAACTGTTAAACTGGGCTGACATTATTTTTGTGATGGAAAAGAAACACAAACAACGATTAACAGAGAACTTTTCAGTAGCATCTTTCGGGAAACAAATTATTATTTTAGATATACCTGACGAATATCAATACATGGACATAGAGTTAATTGAAATTATTAAAACATCAGTTTCAAACTATCTGGACAATGTCATCTAAGAGTAGGAGTATTTAATGTTTTACAAGTGAAAGTGATGTTAAGTATTGAATTGTCTCATTCCAAAATCAGTCCCGGACAATAACTACGACCCGAAACCAAAGTTACCAATGGTGGGTTTACAAACATAATTGAGGCGTTGTCACCTGCAAACTTGTATCGTTTTTTGGAGTCTTTAAAGCTATTTCCTTTTCAGTTTCACCATCAATACTTCGTGCCCTGCAATTGCAGCTTTCAGATTCTGGCTGGTTTTGCCAAGATTCTTTTTCGTCCAAAGGTCAATAACATCATATTCATTAGCCTTAATGTTAAATTTACTTTTAGCGATGGATTCGTGGTACATTCCATGTTTTTTCCAGTCGTAATCGAGGTTAACCGGTGCATTGCTCCTGTTCAGGAAGCAAAAAGCAGCCTCACCACCAGCCAGTGGTTTCACCCACACTTCAATGTCACCGAAATCGATAAATTTATACCCTTGTAACCCTAGTGTATCCTGGTTAACGGTAATTACGTCTTTGTTGGTAAGGATTTCTTTAATTTCCGGGGTCATCGTTCTCAGATCATTACCCGCCATCAAAGGCGAAGCCAGTATACTCCAAAGGCTGAAATGGGCTTTGTATTCGCCGGTTGTCATGCCACCGTTACCAACTTCCAGCATATCAGGATCGTTCCAGTGGCCGGGTCCGGCAAAACTTTCGAGTCCAACTTGTTTGTCAAGAATCTGCAGAACGCCAAGTCCGCCCCAATCGAGCTGACAATCGAAGCAATCGCGGATATCGGCTGTTGTACGCCAAAGGTTTCCGATACCATTTCCCCATTCCCAGGGTTTGGTGTCACCCCATTCGCAAATGCTGAAAACAATAGGCCGGCCGCATACAGCCAAGGCATCGCTCATGGTTTTGTATGCTGCTTTGGCATTCTGACCTTCGTTTGAACACCAGTCGTATTTCAGATAATCAACTTCCCATTCAGCATACTGACGGGCATCCTGAAACTGGTAACCGCGGCTTCCGGGACGACCCTGGCAGGTGAGTGATCCGGCACAGGAATACACTCCGAACTTCAACCCCTTTGAATGGATATAATCTGCAAGCGCTTTCATGCCAGATGGGAATCGCTCAGGATCAGGAATAATATTTCCCTCCTTATCGCGGCCAATCTGCCAGCAGTCGTCGATTACAATGTATTGGTATCCGGCATCTTTCATACCTGTTTTCACAATGGCATCAGCCATTTCTTTGATCAGTTTTTCGGAAACATTGCATCCGAATTTGTTCCAGCTGTTCCAGCCCATAGGAGGCGTAAGTGCCAGGCGTTCATTTGTCTGGCAATATGCCGTTGAGATAATTGCAGTCAGAATTATTGTTAAAAGTGTGGCTTTCATAGTTATATTTTTAAGTTCTAATTTTTATTTCCAAACAGTTACACCTGCCGGTTTCAAGGTTTTTTCACCCACCAACAGATGTGCATTTAACGGGATAGTGAGCTCGTAATCAGTTGATGAATAATTAACAGCAATTGTAAATCCCTGGCGACGGAAAACATAAATGCCGTTGGGATAATTTTCTGTAGCAATTCCGGCAGAAGTATACACTGATTTCAGAACATCTTTCTCAAACATACCATCCTCGGAATCAATACCAACGTAGGTTACAGTACCTTTTCCCAGTTTACGGCTTATTACCGCCGATTTTCCTGTATAAAACTGGTTTATATATTCAGCCGGAGATTTTGTACCTGCATTCGGAGAAATCACATCGCCCCAGTTATTCCAGGTATATTCTTTACCATTCATCTTAACCAGGCCTTTTGTTTCAGGCATCATCATGTCGAAGAAATCAATTTTAGCTCCTATAAGTTTCAGAATAGGGGAGGCCCACGGTCCTTGCCAGAGTTGTCCGTCACGATCTTTCTGTGCGGTACGGCAAGTTAGTACAAGGTGTCCGCCATTCTCAGCATATTTAGTCCAGCGATCAACTAAAATATTGTCAACCAGCTGGTAAGCAGGTACAATAAGCATTTTATAGTCATTGAAATTATCCTTTTCTCCGATTAAATCAACTGGTGCGCCACACGATAAGGCAGCATCCAGATATTTCGACATGTGATTGAACGTATTCCACTGGCTTGTTTGTTTCTGAAAATCCAGATCCCACCAGTTTTCATGATTCCAAAGAATAGCTGTTTTGCGCCGTTGGAGTTCATCAGGCATTTGTGATTCCTTGTTGTATGAATTCCGGAGTTTGTTAATTTCCAGCATAAACTGATTATATTCCAGTCCGCCCTGTGAAGGCGTAACGCCATCGGTTCCGACAATTCCGGCGTGATACTGCTCACTTCCGTAAAGTGGTTGACGATAGCGGTATGTGCATGCGAAATCACTTCCCGCAGCCCAGGCATGGTAGAGCCACATCCTTACTGCTCCGGGCTGGGGCTGCGGATTTATTTCACCCCAGTTTACTTGTCCGGGCTGAAGTTCCATTACTCCGGTAACTCCGTTGATTGGCCGGTAAAAAGCATTGGCATAATTCATAAACTTCGGATCGCCAAGCCGGAAGCTTAACGGATCGTTGCTGCTGTTCATCCGTATCGGGTACATGGTATACGAAGGAAAATCAAGACTGGTGCTGCGTTGCGCATCGGCTTCTTTCTGGCTGCCTGTGTAATTTGTAGTGATCCACTGATCCGTTTTCGAATATTTACGGATAATATCTGCCTGGAAGTTTAAAAACTCTGCCTGCATATCAGCCAAAAAACGCTTGTAATCGAGGTATGCATGCGGACTTGATCCACCATGGGATGGATTAAAACAACGGATTTGGCTGAAATCACTGTAAGTCATTCCCCAGAAAGCCGCGCCCCAACGGCGGTTCAGGTTTTCGATGGTTTGATACTTGTTTTTCAGCCAAATCCTGAACCTGGCGTCAGCATCCGGACTAAAATCTTCAGGTGCATATGGCTCGTTATCAATCTGCCAGCCCATTACCCGTTTATCGGAACCATAATGTTTTGCCAATTCTGTTACATAGGTGCTAACATATTTCCTGTAAACTTGGCTGCAGGTAGATATATTTTGCCTGGCACCGTGCAATTGCGGAATAAAATTCTGATCCCATTGAAATATATCAGGATGCGAAGTTGCAAGCCATGCCGGTGGAGTAGGCGTTGGTGTACACATGATCACTTTCAGTCCATGTTTCGCAGCCAGATCAACCGCTTTATCAAGCCAGCCAAAAGTGAATTTTCCTTCTTCAGGTTCCACCATCACCCAGGCAAATTCGGCATAATGCACAAACTCAAAACCCATGGAAGCAATATTCTTCAAATCACGGTCCCATTGCGTTGAATCCCAGTGCTCGGGGTAATAATAAACACCGGTTGTGATAAGATTTGCAGGATTGAAATAGGATTTCTGGGCATCTGATTTCTTCAGTCCTCCAAAAAGGAACACAATAATCACAATCAATGCAATGTAATTACAGGATTTCATAGTTTTGAAATTGTCAAATGTTTAAGAAAAAATGTAACTGATCAGTCGTATCAACATTTATTTTTGCCACAGATTACGCAGATTTCACAGATTTAAACTTCTTTCAGCAGTTTTTTAAATGAAATTTGATAATAATTAATAAATGTTTGTCTGTGAAATCTGCGTAATCTGTGGCATAAAACTACAGGTCAATATTTTAGATGAACTTATTGGTTACGAAAACATTACATTAAAATCAGCGAGAATCCGTTCTTTCCGCCTCATCCGCGTTCCAATAATCTAAACGCTTCTATTGCTTCTGCATATCAAAATTCCCTACCGGCCATTCCCAGGATTTCTTAATCACTGATGTTTGCTTATATTCTATTCCATTTGATTTCAGTACTATTGTATAATTGCCGGTTTTCTGTTTCCAGAAAGGGAACTCCACTTTCCCAAATCCAGCTTCTTTTACCTGGTATGTCTTCAATACACTGTCGGCTTCGTTCCTGATTTCGATGGTTGGCAAAACCAACTGTTGCTTTTTCTTTGTGGCAACAAACTGATCCTGGTTAACATAATAGTAGATTTCGAAAGCATTAGGTTCATTGGGTGTAAACAGATGGCTATTCCCCATCAGGCGGCGGTTTCCGAGCCATGCAGCTTCCGAATAATTTTTTAATGGTTTGCACTTTACCGGAAGCAATACAGCATGGTTTCCGAAAACGGTATCGTTCAGTTGTTTAAGCGGAAGCATATTAGTGATATAAACTCCACGACCGTAGGTAGCTACAATCAGGTCGTTTTCGCGTGGATGTATGGCAATGTCCTTCACCGGAACGGCAGGTATCTGCTCAAATTTAACCCATTCAGTTCCACCGTTCACACTTACAAACAAACCACCGTCAGTTCCTACAAAAAGCAGGTTTTTATTATCCGGATCTTCGGCTAGTACGTTTACGGGTTGCTCAGGCAGATTTGCACTGATGGATTTCCATGTTTTCCCGTTATCAGTAGTTTTATAAAGAAAACTTCGGAAGTCATCCTTTGTATAACCGGATAAACATACATATGCTGTTGCCTGATCGTGCGATGAGGCTACAATTCGCGTGGTCCAGGATCCTTTTGGGCATCCGGCTGCTAAAAGAGCTGCTGTACAGTCAGTCCAGGATGAACCGTTATTGAAAGTACATTGAACTTTCCCATCATCGGTTCCTGCCCACAGGATTCCGGGTTGCATGGGTGATTCGTCGAAAGTGGTAATGGTACAGTATTTAATATGTCCGCGTCCGTTTTGCTTCACAGGATCGTTGGTAGTAAGGTCGGGGCTTATCTCTTCCCAGGTTTTGCCCTGGTTTACCGAACGGAGCATCATTTGTGCTGCTGTGTAAACAATTGAAGAGTTGTGTGGTGACAAAATAAGTGGTGTTGTCCAGGTATACCGGTAGGCTGGTTTGCCCTTGGCTGCTTCAGGCATAATGCGGGTTGCTTTTCCGGTCCATGCATCCACTACCAGCTGCTGCCCGAACTGACCGGTTGAGTATATCCAACGCCCGGTTTCCTTATCTACACGGCAGTACATTCCATCGCCGGAACCTACAACCGTCCATTCCTCAGGACCAATTTCACCTACCCAACTGTTCGATGGCCCGCGCCATACATCATGATCCTGCAAGCCGATGTAAATGTTGTAGGGAGTGTGAAAATCATAGCCCACGGCATAAATTTCCTCGATAGGTATCTGGTAAAAATGGCGGGTTGTTTTACCTGCATCAAAGGTTTCGTAAATACCGCCGTCACTGCCTAAAAGCATATGATTTCCATCGCGGGGATCAATCCACATGGTGCGGTGGTCGCCAAACATGGCATCAAGATAATGAGTGGTGTCACCTTCAAAACCTGTCCATGTTTTTCCGCCGTCAAACGAAATATGCATGGCATCACTTATCACCCAAAGATTATCAGGATTTTGTGTATTGCAATAAATCTGGTTAAACGAATATGCAGCCTTGGAACTCACATTATATTTGTCTTCATTCATCTTCAACCACGATTGTCCACCGTTGTCCGAACGGTAAACTTCACCGCCAACAAGCTGGTCGTAATAATTATCACGCGAAGTATTCATCATACCTTCGGTTTGCAGCTCTTTGGTAGGATCTTTCCGGTTCAGATTTTCAACTACGGCATACACAATTTTAGGATTACTGTTGCTGATTGCCAAACCAATTCGTCCTAACTCGCCGCCAGGAAGTCCGTTTAACGTCTTCGACCAGGTTGCCCCGCCATCTGTTGTTTTATAAACTCCACTGCCTTTCCCGCCAGCTTCAAAATGCCACGGATATCGTGTTTTTTCATACGCTGCAGCATATAAAACCGAAGGATTGGAAGGATCCATAATCATTTCAATTACGCCGGTCTTATCATCAATATAAAGAACCTTCGCCCATGTTTTTCCGCCATCGGTTGTTTTAAATACACCACGTTCGGCATTGGTCGAATATAAATGCCCCATAACGGCAACGTAAGCAATATCAGCATTTTTTGGATCTGCCAGGATTTTAGCAATGTGATGAGAGTCCTTTAAACCCATGTTGGTATACGTTTCGCCGCCATCCGTTGATTTATAGATTCCATTGCCGGCATAGGAAGAGCGAGCGTTGTACGATTCGCCGGTTCCAACCCATACTACATCCGGATTTGATGGTGCCACTGCCATAGCACCGATAGTGGTTACGCCATATTTTTCAAAAACAGGGTAAAAAGTAGTTCCGTTGTTAACGGTTTTCCAAACGCCGCCATTACGACCGGCAACAAAGAATGTATACTTATACTTTTCACCCGGATTTTCGGGAACAGCAATAGCCGAAACCCATGCGCCGGCGCGGTAAGCACCAAGGTTACGGAAGTCCATTTTACTTAGCATTCCGGAGTTCAACTTATCCTGACTTATGGCAGGAACAGAAAACAAAACAACAACCAGAATTATGATGATAGTTTTTAAGCTTTTCATTTCTATCTATTTAGTATTGGCATTTTTTAGTATTCTGCTTCCAAATATCCTTCCGGCAGTTTTGCCGTAGCATGCATCAATTTTAACGGTTACCGAGGTTTTGTTGCCAATCAGGTCGGCGGGAATAATGTATTCGTTGTCATAGAATTTACCTGTTGTTCCACCTTTCCATTCAACAACAGCAATCTTAACTCCGTCAACCAGCACGTCAAATTTGCGATCCTTATCATCACCAATATAGGTGAGGAGTAAAATATTGGCAGCGCCCGGATTAACTTTCATGGTGTAGGAAAAATTATTCTCGCGACGTGCTTCTCTACCAGTCCTTCCCAAAGCAATATCAACATACGATTTCTCAGTGGCAACCAGGTTGTGATCGCGTTCGGGCTGCATTTCACCGATACGGAAATTATCAATGGTGCGCTCTTCGATCAGTTGCTGCTGTCTCTTTTCTGCCTCGTATTCAGCCTGTTTAGCTACCCAGCCCGCTTTTGTAAAAAAGTCAAAATACACGCTGTAATATTTATTATATAAAGTGTAGAATGGCTTAAGCGTAATATCTTTAGGCTGGCCAATTCCTTTTGTTTCGAAAGTCAGCGTTTTCATATCAACAGGTTTCACCCAATCTTTGATATTCCTGTTATCAGTAAGCAAAACCGGTGTCCCAAAAACAGGATCCGGAAGCGAATCGCCAAGGTCGGCAGCCAACACTATCGGTCCATACAGAAAAGCTATGCGGTCGGCATTGTCGGGCATGGATTCGATATGAAGATCCATAGGAAAAGTGATTTCGATTTTATCACTGTTTTTCCATTTCCGCTTTATTTCAAGGTAACCATTCGGGTTTGCAGTAGCTTTTACCGGTTTTCCATTTACGGAAACTGAAATTCCTCCTTTTGCCCATTCAGGCTGACGGATATGAATGGTAAAAGCCTGGTTCTTTATGAGCTTCACACTCAGATTAACTTTATTCTCGTAAGGGAAACCGGTTTCAAGCTTTATTATTGCATCCCGCTTTTTCCAGTATAATTCCGAAGGAATAAAGAGATTAACCAACAGATCACCGGATGCAGTTTCGTTATAAATTGCTTCCACGTATTTGCTGTGGTTTTCCATGCC
>JAIFMH010000071.1 GCA_020048595.1 Bacteroidota bacterium
ATTGTTTCTTCTCTGCCAAATAAATTTGAACAGGGGATATTCGCTGCTTTATGTTTTGACTTCAGTCTTTCAAAGAACTTGGTAATCTATAAGTAGCCCTAAGGCTGATTATTTCATTTTGATGTTTCCCGCTTCGACTTTCAGTTTCTGTGTGAGAATAGGTTGTCGTTGTTGGGAGTGCAAAGGTAAATACATTTTTCACACATGCAACTTTATCTAAAAAAAAGTTTTAAATATTTGAGTCCATAATTCTGAAGACATTCATTATCAGGCAATTTAATATGAAAAATAAATAATATTTTTTTTTAGACTTATACACAGAAACGTGAGTTGGCTTATGATTGAAACATGTAAATAACAGAATATTAATCAGATAAGTTTAAATGTAATATCTGACAACAATTTATAATTATTCATCATTATTGTTACTTATTCAGCAATTAAACTACCTCAGACTTATTATAGAAATCATTTTTATGGAATTCAATCACAATACCAATCAATTAGATGAATGCTTTATAGTTTCATTTAAACAGGAAATGGGTATTGGGGGAATTCCTGATAGTACATTTATATTAGTTGGATTCGATTAATTGAATTTATTGCCTTAGCTAATTGCTTTATATTTGAATTATTCAAAATCCAACCATTCCATTTTATGTAATACATATATAAGAAAGAACAGAATCCTGAAAAATCCAGATAATTGTAATAATAGCCTGAGAAATTAAATTTTAAGCCATACTGATTCTTCTTTTTTATAACTGCGCTTCTAAAAGAAATATGATGGATTGATTGTGGTTATCCCGTTTAAGTAAAATATCATTACGCTTCAGAATATTAATTAATTCGCTAAAGTAAATCTCAGATCCAGATTATTCATATTCGACATTCTGTTTTTTAGCTTAAAAATTCCCTGGTAAATTCAATTTTGAACTTAATTTCTGACTGCAATAATGATAACAAGAGCTCTTCTTTAGAAATGAAAATGCTTACTCTGTCAGGTTTTAATGATATCTGTCAACGATAAAGTTATATGATAAAGTATTGTCTAATAAAAGGTCTAATCTCTTTCATTTTATTCTTACTGTGTAAAATATAATATCATGTATAAGAATAATAAGTAATATTTAATTACTGAATTACATATAAAACAGCAAATTAAAGTAAATAAAATATTACTTTCGTCATACAGTAAAATTAATTCATAAGATCGGCTCGGTATAGATAAGACCTACATCCTATGCGGGATTAAGTAACTGAATCGGATGATATTTGTTTCAAAATGAAGAAAGTAAACCAAATTTCTGATGCCTCCTTTCTACAAAAGGCAGAAGAACTTTTAAAAATGAAACCAGGAACTGGAGAACCGCCACATTCGGAATCCGAAATGTTGAAGTTCATCCACGATCTGATTGTGCGCCAGGCAGAACTGGAATGTATGAATGAAGTACATACTAAATCAATACATGCTGAACAAAACATCAATAACAAATATCTATCATTATCAGATGTACCCTTTCTGAATCAAATAAGAGAAGACCTGCAATTACCTGATAAACGATGGAAATATGCACTGGAGGGTGCCACTGATGGAATGTGGGATTGGAACATTGTTACAAATAAGGTGTTTTTCTCCACCCAATGGAAAGCGATGTTAGGTTTTGAGGAATCAGAAATTGGGGATACGCTCGATGAGTGGGAAAAACGGGTTCATCCAAATGACCTGGAAACAGTTTTGCTTGCAATTGAAAAGAACCTCATCGGAGAAACTGATGCTTACTCAAGCGAACACAGAGTGTTATGCAAGGACGGCAGTTATAAATGGGTGTTGGACGAAGGAAAAGTTGTAGAAAAGGATGAAAACGGGAAACCTTTAAGGGCAATTGGAGCCCACAGAGACATTACAAAGCGTAAAAAAAATGAGCACGACCTTAATGAACGGATAAAGGAACTTAATTGCCATAACCGCATTTCGGAAGTGATGAGCAATTCGACTCTTTCAACAACTGAAGTCATCGAAGAAGTGGTGCGGCTAATTCCAGGCGGCTGGCAGTTTCCTGAAATGACAGAAGCCTCGGTTCAGATTAACCAGGAAGTTTTTAACTCTCCGGGATATAGCAACAAGGGCAAGCATAAATTAGAAAGCGAAATCAAAGCTAATGGAAAAATTATAGGCCGGATTGAAGTTTGCTATGTTGGAAATACTGAATTCGATTCCGGCAAAGTCTTTCTTCCAGAAGAATCTGAGCTCTTGTTTTCGATTGCTGAAAGATTAGGTAGTTTTATAGGCAAGAACGAAAACAATCTTTTATTAATTGAAAGCGAGCAGAAGTATCGCGATCTGGTCGAGAATATTAGTGAAGTAATTTACCGGATAGATAATAAAGGTGTAATTACCTTCATTAGTTCTTCAATCGAAAAAATAATCGGATTTACGGCAGAAGAAATAGTAGGAAAGAGTTTCATTCATTTTGTCGGGGTGAATAGTGAATTTTTAACACAGAGGCTACAGGAACTAAGCATTAAAAAAGAGTTATCGAATGAGTATAAATTACTTACCAAAACCGGGGAGAACTGCTGGCTAAGGTTATCGACAAAGGCAATATTACAGGATGGCAATTTTACCGGAGCCTATGGCACTCTTTTCGATATTACCGAAAAGAAGGCTGTGGAACAGGAACTTCAGAAAAGCGAATCACTTTACCGTTCGATACTCCAGGCTTCGCCTGATACTATTTTTATTTCTGATCTGGAAGGACGTGTTCTTTTTACGTCAGCCATGGCTGTAAAAATGTTCGGGTACGAAGCTGCCGGATTTCCAATAAATACTCCTTTATTTGATTTTGTTGATCCCAAATATCATGAGAAAGCACGAAATGCTATTTCACTGATGTTCCAGGGAACATATACAGGTGCAACTGATTATAAAGGTATCAGGTCCGATGGGTCAACATTCGACATGGAAGTAAATGGCGAGTTCATTAAAGATGAGGCGGACGAACCTTTAAGTATAGTTTTTATAGTCCGAGATATTTCCGACCGGAAATTAGCCGAGGAAAAGCTTAAAAAAAGCGAAGAGCAATACAGAAAGCTTGTCGAATCGATTAATGATGTCATTTATGAAATTGACTCAAACGGTATGATAAAATTTGTAAGTCCTTCGGTTATCAGGGTACTGGGTTTTACTGTAGAAGAGGTTATCGGCCGTAATATTTTTGATTTTATTCACCCGGAAGACAGGCATGAAATAATGAATTCATTCAGGTCACTGGGCTCCAGCAACTACATTTACATGGAATACAGGTACTTGCGAAAAGATGGTTCCGTTCACTGGGTGCGTTCATCAACTTCACCCATTATCGAAACCGGAGTAGTGATTGGCGGAACCGGAATTCTGACTGATATTACCGAACGAAAAATAGCAGAACTGGAATTAGTTAAAGCCAAGGAAGAAACCGAAGAAAGTGAAAAGAAATTTGTTTCAATTATTCAGTCGCAAGCCGAAGGTATAGGAATTGTAGATAAAAATGAATGTTTTGAATTTGTTAACCTGGCAGCAGAGAAAATATTTGAGACGGAACCAGGCGGGCTTATCGGCGTATCCTTGTTCGATTTTGTACTTCCGGAAGAAAAAGAGAAAATCAATGCCGAAACTCAATACAGAGAGCAAGGAATTGAAAATACATATGATCTGCAAATTCTCACCAAAAAAGGAAATATTAAATATATACATGTAAGTGCTGCGCCCAAATTTGATGAAAATAACATATATATAGGTGCGTATGGCGTTTTTCATGATATAACAGAACGTAAGAAAGTAGAAAGTGCTTTGCGGGATAGTGAGGAAAAGTTTTCCAAAGCTTTTCAGACCGCTCCGTACGCTATTTCGATCACCAGTGTTGAGGATGGTAAATTTTTCGAAATCAATGATTCATTTACAGTACATACAGGATATACAAAAGAAGAAGTTTACGCTGATTCTTCTATAGGTCTGAAGCTTTGGGCGAACATTGATGACAGGAATAGTGTAATTGCCGACCTGAGTCAGGGTAAAGATGTTTTGGCGAAAGAATATGATTTTGTTAAAAAGAGTGGTAAAAGAGTTAGTTGCATCTATTCAGCAAGTATAATACTTCTGAACAAGCAACCGTATATTCTTTCGAGTATCACAGATATCTCCGAGATTAAGCTTGCTCAGGATCAACTCAGGAAGCTTTCGCGTGCTGTTGAGCAAAATCCGGCTAGCATTGTCATTACTAACCTTGAAGGAAATATAGAATATGCTAATCCAAAAGCATGCGAAACCACCGGTTATACAATCGACGAATTAATCGGTCAGAATCCAAGGCTACTAAAATCGGGGGAAACCCAAACCAATGAATACGAAGCCCTGTGGGGGAATATTTCTAACGGAAATGAGTGGCGCGGAGTATTTCATAACAAAAGAAAAAATGGTGAACTCTATTGGGAATCCTCAACAATAAGCCCGATCACTGATATGGAAGGTAAAATTACGCATTACCTCGCCATAAAAGAAGACATTACCAGGCGAAAAGAAACGGAAGAAGCGCTTACTAAAAGTGAGGAAGACCTGAACAACGCTCAGAATATTGCCCGAATGGGTAGTTGGGAGCATAATCTGATTACCGGCAAACTAAATGGTTCGAAGTACTATTATAAAATGCTTGGATTACAACCTTTCGAAAAAAAAGAAATGTTATTCGAGTATTTTGTAAGTTTAATTCATCCCGACGATTTATCACTTTTCAAGAAACTTCAACAGGATGTTTTTGTTGAAAATGAAACTAAAAAAATTGATTTCCGGATTGTAATGCCCGATGGAAAAGCAAAATGGATTCAGAATAATATAGTTCCTGTTTACGATGGTGATACGTTAATAGCTTTAAAGGGTGTCAATATCGATATAACAGAGAAACGACTGGCAGAAGAAGCGTTGAGAATGAATGAAGCCGCACTGAACCAGGCACAGGAGATTTCAAACATGAGCAGCTGGGAGCTTGACATGGTTACTGATAAGCTAACCTGGTCGAAGAATTATTACCAGATAATGGGAATCCCAATTGGCACCGAAATGGAAACTAAATTCTTTATCCAAAGAGTTCATTCGGATGACCTTCACATAGTAGAAGAAAAACTGGAGGAAATAAGGCGAACAACAAAACCTGTAACCTACGACATCAGATTAAGAATTCCTGACGGAGAATTTAAATGGATACAAAACAATATAGTTCCTGAATTTGAATTTGGGAATTTAGTTCGGCTCAAAGGTGTAAATATTGACATAACAGAGAAAAAACTGGCTGAAGAAAAAATTCAACTGCAAAACCAGCGCCTTTCAGCAATAATAGATGCAATGCCTGATCTGATGTTTGTTGCAGATAAATCAGGCACTTACCTTGAATATTACAGCACAAATCCTGATTTATTGGCTGTGTCAGATGATCAGATCGTAGGTACAAATGTCAAGGATTTCACCGATGAAGAAACTGCAGAATTACATTTATTGAAGATTGGTGAATGCCTTCAAAAGCGAACATTAATAACCTATGAATTTTCGGGATTTTATAAAGGTGTTATTCGTTTTTACGAGATGAGGTTAGCTCCACTGGGAATAGATCGGGTGCTTGCATTTGTCAGGGATATTACTGAAGAAAAACTTAAGGATAATGAAATAAAGAAGTTGTCGCTTGCCGTGGAACAGAGCCCGGTTTTAATAGTAATCACTGATCTTGAGGGTATAATTGAATATGTAAATCCTGCGTTTGAAGCTACAACAGGGTATAGCAAAGAAGAGTTAATTGGGCAGAATCCCCGAATATTAAAATCAGGTAAAAATGCTGAGGAGGATTATGTAAAAATGTGGCAGACCATTACAAGTGGGAAACAGTGGTTTGGAGAATTGATAAATAAAAAGAAAAACAGTGAATTATTTTGGGAATCCATTTCAATTACACCTGTCAGGAACAAATCGGGAAGAGTGACCAATTACCTGGCGATAAAGCAGGATATTACACAACGTAAACAAGCCGAACAGGAAATTCATGATCTCTACGCAAATCTGGAACATAAAATAGATGAGAGAACCTCTCAGCTTGCCCTCACAAATGCAGATCTGCAAACTCAAATTGAGGAACGCAACCGGATTCAGGATGAATTAAGCAAAAGCGAGAAAAACTACCGCACTGTTGTCGAAAATGTGAACGAGGTTATTTTTAAAACTGATACCGATGGCATATGGCTTTTCCTGAATAAATCGTGGGAAACTATAACCGGTTTCAATGTTGAGGAATCGCTGGGGAATCTTTTTACTGACTATGTACATCCTGACGACAGGCAGCGGAATATGGAATTATTTGAGGCACTGATAAACAGGGAAAAAGAATATTGCAGATACGAAATCAGGTATATTATCAATGATGGCGGTTTCCGATGGATTGAAGTATTTGCCCGTTTATCATTAAATGCTCAGGACGAGGTTACCGGAACTTTTGGCACGTTACAGGATATTACTGAGCGCAAACGTGCTGAAGACTTTGAAGATGAACTGCTTCAGTTATCGCTCCAGTTAACCGGTATTCCCGGCAACGAAATATCTTCAGCAATCAGTATGGCGCTGCACAGAATCGGGAGTTTCCTTGGCTCCGACCGGGCATATATTTTTGAGATAAATACGGTCGATAACACGATGAGCAACACCTATGAGTGGTGTAATGAGGGAATTAACCCGGAAATTGAAAACCTCAAGGATATACCGGTTGAAATTTTCCCAATGTGGATGGAACAACTTCAGCGTTTCAAAAACATCATTATCCCTAATGTGAATGAATTACCCGATTCATGGATTGCCGAGCGTGAAATCCTGGAACCCCAGGGGATTAAATCACTTATTGTAATTCCTGTTTACAACGATATTCAACTGATTGGTTTTGTTGGATTGGATTCTGTTTTGAAGCAAAAGGAATATGATACTTCCGAGATAAACATATTACAAGTATGGAGCAACATGCTTGCAGGCCTTATTAATAATCAGCGGAAAGAAATTATCATAGAACAAACCCGCAGGAATTACGAAACTTTCTTTAACACCATTGATGATTTCCTTTTTGTGTTGGACGAGCAAGGGGAAATTCTACACACCAACAATACAGTAATAAACAGGCTTGGATATTCGCCGGAAGAGCTTTTGGGGAAATCGGTTCTGTTGGTTCATACTGTTGATCGACGAGACGAAGCCAGACAAATTGTAGGCGAAATGCTTGCCGGCAAAGCCGATTTTTGCCCGGTACCGCTACTCACAAAGGACAGTACTCAAATATCTGTCGAAACCAGGGTTAAGCATGGTTTCTGGGATGGGAAACCTGTTATTTTTGGAGTTAGTAAGGATGTGTCGAAAATCAAATTATCTGAAGAAAAATTTTCAAGAGCGTTTCAGTCCAATTCGGCCATGATGGCAATTTCAAGTATCGCTACCGGAAAATTTATTGAAATTAACGATGCTTATGTGAGAACACTGGGCTATTCGCGCGAAGAAATGATTGGTCAGACAACTACGAATTTTGATATTTATGTAAATCCAGAAACCAGGGATGAAATTTATGATACCCTTAAACAAAATATTCCTGTCAGGGAACTGGAAATTAAGATCCGGACTAAATCAGGAAATAGTATAACAGGTATATTTTCTGCGGATAGAATCGTAATTGGAGATGAGCAATGTATTTTAGCTTTACTGGTTGATATTACCGATCGTAAAATAGCCGAAGAGGAACTAAAAAAAGCGCGGATCGAAGCGGACAAAGCCAATCTTGCCAAAAGCGAATTCCTGTCACGAATGAGCCATGAGCTGCGCACACCAATGAACTCAATACTTGGCTTTGCACAGTTAATGGAAATGGGTGACATTAATGCTGCTCACCGTAAAGGAGTAAATCATATTTTAAAGAGCGGAAAGCATTTACTGGATCTTATCAATGAAGTTCTCGACATTTCGCGGATTGAAGCAGGCAGGATTTCACTTTCCATTGAGCCGGTAAGGTTAAGCACTGTTATTACTGAAATGCTCGATATTGTTCAACCCCAGGTTTCAAGTCGAAATCAAACGATAAAACTGGTTGAATCACATTCTAACCAGCTTTTTGTATTGGCGGATAATCAGCGATTGAAACAAGTTTTGTTAAACCTCATCAATAATGCGGTTAAATACAATCATGAAGGTGGTTTTATAAGGATAGAAACTGAAATACGTAAGTCGGATAAGGGTGGTAAGCCATTGATCAGAATTTCTGTTATTGACAATGGAATAGGTATAAAATCCGAAGAGATCGGTAAACTCTTTTTGCCTTTCGAGCGGATTGGAGCAGAGAAGACAGAAACCGAAGGAACAGGTCTCGGGCTTAACGTTGTAAAAAAACTGATGGAAGCTATGGATGGAAACGTTGGGGTTAAAAGTATTCCGGGCGAGGGAAGCACATTCTGGATTGAGCTGAAAGAGGCTGAAAGCCCAAAAATTATTGACAAATCAATTGCATCGGCACTAAATCCCGGAGCATCAGAAACTTTAAAATCCGGAACCATTTTATACTTCGAAGACAATACTTCAAACATTGAATTAGTTGATGGCATTATTGAAAATCATCGTCCACATATACAGCTAATAACTTCAGTAAGCGGAATTAATGCCGTTGAAATGGCTAAAGAATGCAAACCCGATTTGATTTTACTCGATCTGGATTTACCCGAACTTCATGGAAGTGAAGTATTTGCCAACCTGCAGGCCGATTCCGGAACCATGTCAATCCCTGTAGTAATTATAAGTGCTGATGCCATGTCGCATCAGATTAAAAAAATGTTGAAAGCAGGTGTCCGTGATTATTTAACCAAACCAATAGAAATAATGTTGTTTTTAAAAATGGTAGATAAATGGATTAAAAAAAATAAGATTGATAATACCAGGAATGACTTCTCTGTGTATGACAACTGAAAAAAGAATCCTGTACTAAAATGGATATCCCTGGCAAATAATAGTATAAAAAGACAAATCATGGTAAACCTGGCACTAATAAATATAAATATCCTGTCCGCCTGCACAAGCGAACCAGATAACATTCTATATGCCGGGTTGCCTTTAAAAACGGCTTGTTATCTGCTGATTTTCCCTCAATTAACTTCAATCCGGACTAAATGAAAAAAGACAATAAATTTTCCCCTGAAACCCTTAGGCAACAGGCAGAAAGACTTTTTAAAAGAAGACCGGAAAAAAGAATTCAGCCAAGGTCAGAATCTGAAATGCTTATTCTGATTCATGAACTTGAATTACAAAAGCTTGAGCTGGAGATTCAGAATGAAGCCCTGGTAGCAGCAAAGTCAGGTGGAAATGATTCATTTCTCAAGTATTTGGGATTATCAAAGGATACTCATGATCACACACAGGGAGAAGAAAAATACCTTTCTATTTTTGAAAGTATGCAGGATGCTTTCTATGAGGCAACTATTGATGGAATACTTTTGGATATAAGCCCCTCAATCGAAATAATCTCCAAAGGACAGTATACCCGTGCTGAATTGATTGGTACTCCGCTTGCCGGATATTATCTGAATAATGATGACAGGAACACCTTTCTTTCAGATTTATTTATTCTGGGTCATCTTACTGATTATAAGATAGCGTTTAAAAATAAAGATGGGTCAATTGTGCCCGTATCAATTTCGTCCAACATTTTATTTGAAAATGAGGTTCCTGTAAAAATTACCGGAATAATGCGCGATATGACCGAACGTAAACAGGCGGAAAATGCTATTCGCGAGAGTGAAATTCTGTATCGTGCTATATTGAACGCTTCGCCTGATGATATTACTATCACTGATCTGGAAGGCCGCATTCTTGTTGTTACTCCTGTAGCTCTGGAAATATTTGGATTTTCTCATGAAAATGAGTTGCTGGGACACCAGATTGCAGATTTTGTTGCTCCGGCGGATTATGAACGCGCAGTTGCTAATTTTAATTTAATGTTTGAGGGCATCAGGTCAGGCCCGGTTGTATATCAGGTAAAACATGCTGACGGAAGTTTCTTTGATGCAGAAGTGATAGGTGATTTCATTTTCGAAAATGATGGAAAGCCTTCAAAAATGATCTTTGTGATACGTGATATCACCGAACGTAGGAAGGCTGAAAATGCCTTGCTTGAAAGTGAGAAACGCTTTCGCTCCCTTGCCAATTCGGGGCAGGCTCTGATCTGGACGGCAGATACAGATAAAAAATGTACCTATTTTAACCAGGTATGGCTTGATTTTACGGGCAGGACCATGGAGCAGGAATATGGTTATGGATGGACTGAAGGAGTGCATCCTCGCGATTTTGATCGTTGCCTCGAAATCTTTTCAACCTCTTTCGATAAGCGTGAACCTTTTAGTATGGATTACCGGCTTCGGCGTCGCGACGGTGAATATCGATGGTTGCAGGACAATGGCACACCTCAGTTCGATAGCGCGGGTCGTTTCATCGGGTATATCGGGCATTGCCTCGATATATCGGACCTGAAACTGGCTCAGGAAGCTTTAATCCGAAGTGAAGAAAAATACCGCAATATTTTTATTCATGCACAGGAAGGTATTTTCCAAACCAATTATGAAGGATCTTATCTTTCAATAAATCCTGCTTTGGCAAAAATGTATGGATTTGATTCCCCTCAAGAGTTGATGTCCAGCCGGAATAATATCGCTGAAGATGCCTATAATGATCCCCGCGAACGGGAAAACTTTTTGAGGATCATGGAAGAACAAGGTTTCGTAAAAGGTTACGAATATGAGGTTAAACGTAAAGATGGACAAAGGATTTGGTTTTATGAAGATGCTCAGGCAATAAAGGATGAACAGGGAAAGATCCTGTTTTTTGAGGGTTTTGTGGTCGATATTACCGAGCGCAAAGAGGTTGAGAATACACTTAAAGATAAAACAGCTCTTCTTACCAACCTGATAATAAATTTACAGGAAGGGATATTGCTCGAAAACGCCAAACGCCAGATTGCGCTTACCAACCAGTTATTTTGTGAGATGTTTGGAATACCGGCTCCACCTGAATTGCTTAAAGGCGCCGACTGCACCGAATCCGCTGAACAGAGTAAAGCCCTTTTTAAAAATCCTGAAAAATTTGTAACTGATATTGGCATTATTTTGGTAAACAAAACAGCAGTTTATAGTGATGAACTTGAACTGGTTGATGGACGCTTTTTCGAAAGAGATTATATTCCAACCTATCTTGAAAATGAATATTCAGGGCATTTGTGGAAATACAGGGATATTACTGAACGAAAACAGTCGCAGCTGAAAATTGAAGAGAGTGAGGAACGTTTTCGCCAGGTTGTCGGACAAAGTCGTGAAGTAGTATGGGAAGTAGATGACACGGGACTCTATACTTATGTAAGTCCATTATCTATGCAGGTTTATGGTTATACCCCGGAACAATTGGTCGGCAAAATGCATTTTTACGACATTGCCCCTGAGGACGGCCGGGAAGCGTTCAGGCAGGCTGCAATGAGTATGTTCGATAAAAAAATAACTTTTGAAAATTTAAATAACTCTGTCTGCAGGCTTGATGGAAAGGTAATTACAGTTACAACCAATGGCATCCCGATGCTAAATGAAAATGGCGTCTTAATTGGGTACAGAGGCATTGACTCCGATATTACAGAAAAAGTATTAGCTGAAAATATCAGGAAAAAGAGCGAAGAGGTTTATCGGCTGATCACTGAAAGATCTAATGACCTGATATACGTGTTCCGGTTAAAACCTGATATGGGATTTGAATACGTTAGCCCTTCGGCCGAAAGAATAACTGGTTTTACTCCCGAAGATCATTATAATGACCCGCAACTGGGCTTGAAACTGGTGCATCCTGACGATATACATTTGCTGCAATCATGGCAGAATGGTACTATCTGCGCAGATACAATTACTTTGCGATGGATAAAAAAAGACGGAAGTGTTATCTGGACTGAGTCGCAGAACATTCCAATTTATAACGAAAGAGGAGATATAATAGCTATACAGGGAAGAGCTACTGATATAACTGAACGCAAACAGGCCGAGATGATTCTGAATGCACGCCTTCGTTTAACTGACTTTGCTGCATCACATTCAAGAAATGAACTTCAACAAAAACTTTTAGACGAGCTGGAACAATTAACCGGAAGTAGCATAGGCTTCTTCCATGCAGTAAATACTGATCAGGAAACTCTTATCCTGCAAAGTTGGTCGTCAAACACAATGAATCATATGTGCAAAGCCGACAGCAAAAATTTGCACTATAACATTGATAAGGCTGGTATCTGGGCTGAATGTGTAGGTGAGAGGAAAGCTGTAATTCATAATGATTATTTGAGTGTAAAAAACCGTAAAGGAATTCCTGAAGGGCATGCACCGGTCATCCGGGAATTAGTAGTACCCATATTCCGTAATGAGTTGATAGTTGCAATTGTGGGTATAGGCAACAAAGCTAATGATTACAATGAAAAGGATATTGAACTTGTTTCCCGGCTTGCTGATCTTTCATGGGATATTACTGAGCGAAAAGGAGCTGAAGAAAGCTTAAAAAAGCTCTCGCAAGCTGTTGAACAAAGCCCTGAGGTCATATATATAACAAATTCGGAAGGAATAATAGAATATGTAAATCCGAAAGCCAGAGAATTAACAGGATATTCGGATAAGGAATTGATAGGTAAGAATCCACGGATCTTCAATTCAGGCGAAAAATCAGCTGAAGAATATTCAAATCTTTGGCAAACAATAGCTTCCGGAAATGACTGGAAAGGCGACTTTCATAATAAAAAGAAAAACGGTGAACTATACTGGGTAGCGGCATCTATTTCGCCTGTTACTGATACCAATGGAAAAATAACTCATTACCTTGCTGTTGAAGAAGATATTACTGAACGAAAAAAAACTGAGGACAAGATAAAACAGCAGAATGAAAGGCTGAACGCCATTGTAAGCGCCATGCCTGATTTGATTTTTGTAATCGATACCCAGGGAACTTATCTTGAATTTTACCAATCAAATACTAATTTAAAACTAATTCCTGTTCACGAGGTTATTGGCACAAATATTAAAGAGTTTTTCAATAAAGAGCAAGCTGATAATTACCGTCAGAACATACAGTCATGTATTCAGGAAAATAAACTTATATATTTCCACTACCAGCTGACAGAAAAAAATTCAACAAATTATTATGAAGCACGCATAACCCCTTGCGGGAATGATAAAGTTTTATCCTTTGTAAGGGATGTTACTGAACGTGTGTATGCAGAAATGGAGATACAAAACCTGAATGCAAACCTTGAACTTAAGATTGTTGATAGGACCAGTCAGCTTTACGAGACTAATTTAAACTTACATATTGAAATTGAAGACCGCAAACGTGCAGAAGAGGAAATTATCAAAGCCAGGAACGAAGCCGAAAAAGCCAATCTTGCCAAGAGCGAATTCCTTTCGCGCATGAGTCATGAATTGCGCACTCCGATGAATTCCATCCTCGGATTTGCTCAACTGATGGATATGGGCGATCTCACTCCCCTTCACCGTAAAGGTGTTAACCACATCCTTAACAGCGGCAAACACTTACTTGATTTGATAAACGAAGTTCTGGATATATCACGGATCGAAGCAGGCAGGATTTCACTGTCGATGGAACCCATAAAATTGAGCCCCGTTATTTTGGAAATGCTTGATATCGTACAACCGCAAGCTGCAAAACGGAACCTGGCCATCGAACTTCTGGATTCGCCATCAAATACGTTTTCCGTAATTGCCGATAATCAGCGGTTTAAGCAGGTTATTTTAAATCTGATCAACAATGCCATAAAATACAATCGCGAAGGTGGGTGTATAAAAATAAAAACAGAACTGCTTTCAATTGATTCAAAACAGAAACCAAGGATCAGAATTTCGGTAATTGACACAGGTATCGGGATTAAAACTGAAGAAATTAACAAACTCTTTCTTCCTTTCGAACGGATAGGTGCAGAGAAAACTGAAACTGAAGGCACAGGACTTGGGCTTACTGTTGTAAAAAAATTAATGGATGCGATGGGTGGATCAGTTGGAGTGGAAAGCATACCAGGCACAGGAAGTACTTTTTGGATTGAATTGCTGCAAAGTAAAAATAAGCTTAATAATATGAAAGAACTTGTAAGTGCTATGGACTCTGACTCAAGTGAGGGTGCGATTTTAGGGACCATTTTGTACATCGAGGACAATGCATCCAACATTGAACTTGTTGAACAGATTCTTGCTGCCCGACGATCAAATGTCCGGCTAATATCAAATAAAACCGGAATCCAGGCATTGTCACTGGCACTTCAATACACACCTGATTTAATCTTACTTGATCTCGATTTGCCTGATATTCATGGAAGTGTTGTATTGAAAAATCTTCAGGAAAATGATGAAACCAGAACAATACCCGTGGTTATTATAAGCGCTGATGCCATGCACCATCAGGTCGAAAAACTGATTGGAGCGGGAGCCAGAAAATATTTAACCAAGCCACTACATGTACTCGATTATCTGAAAGTAATTGACGAGTTTATTGCCAAATAGAAAACTTGTATGACTAATTTTTAAGACCAGGAAAATGATGGAACCAACTTTGAAAAATTCAAAAATCCTGATCGTGGATGATCAGGTAGCCAACATAGATGTTTTAGAGGGATTCCTCCAAATGCAGGGATATACTGAAATAATAACCACCACGGATCCCAGGCAGGTTGTTCATTTGTCTTCGGTGTTTGTACCTGATTTGATTCTGCTTGACCTGTCGATGCCTTATATTTCCGGCTTTGAGATTTTACAGCTTTTAAAACCGTTTATTCAGGCCAATACATTTGTACCTGTTTTAGTGCTTACAGCCGATATTACTAAAGAAGCAAAACAAAGAGCCCTTTCAGAAGGTGCAAGTGATTTTTTAACTAAACCTTTTGATTTGATTGAGGTTGGATTACGAATTAAGAACTTGCTTTTCACCAAGTATCTTGTACAGCAATTGGGTAACCAAAATCAGATATTAGAAGAAAAAGTTAAGGCACGAACCAGGGAACTGGAAGAGAGCAATATTGAATTAATTGATGCCAGGGACAAGGCCGAAGCCAGCAACAGGCTAAAAACAGCCTTTATGAATAATATTTCGCACGAAATACGAACTCCGTTAAATGGAATTCTAGGCTTCGCTCCTATGGCTATAGATCCAACCTTTTCAGACACAGATAAGCAGGAGTTTCTGGAGATACTCAATTTCAGCAGTCAGCGACTGATGCAAACTGTTACTGATTATATGGATGTTTCGCTTATAACATCAGATAATATGGAGGTTATAAAAAAAGGATTTGCACCTGTAGAGGTTTTAAATGAGATACAAAGCCTGTTTCAACCTCAATGCAGCAGCAAGAATATTTCTCTGATAATCGAAAAACAGGAGACATTCAATTCCATTTTTATCAATTCGGATAGAACTTTACTAAAAAAAGTTCTGACTCATTTAGTAGATAATGCCGTAAAATTTACAAAAAGCGGAAGTATAACTGTGGGCGTCCATATTAATATCGGCATATTAGAATTTTATGTGAAAGATACCGGAAAAGGTATAAATGAGGATGCTCTTTCTATTATTTTCGAGCATTTTTCGCAGGAAGATGTCACAACAACAAGGGATCATGAAGGCAGCGGACTTGGTTTAGCTATCGCTAAAGGCCTGGTAACGCTTCTGGGTGGAAAAATCAGGGCCGAATCCGATAAAGATAAGGGAAGCACTTTTACTTTTACAATTCCATGGATTGAGGAAATATCAGATTCATCAAAACCAGTTATACAAACTCCTGAATTGGTAGTTGGCAAGCGGCCAATTATACTGGTTGCTGAAGATGAGCCATACGGATTCATGCTTTTTGAATTATCATTAGATACAGATTATGAAATTATCAGAGCCTTAGATGGAGAAGAGGCCGTTGAATTATGCAAACTGATTCCCGAAATCCAACTGGTATTAATGGATATTAAATTGCCTAAAATGAATGGACTCAAAGCCACACGTGAAATTAAAAAATTCAGGAATGACCTTCCAATTATAGCATTAACAGCATATGCTGAAGCTGGAATCCGGGAAAGATGCCTGGAGGCAGGCTGTGATGAATACATGCCAAAGCCAGTAAGCAAAATAGAATTATTGAATAAAATAAAGGAATTCGGACTTGCTGTTAAAGTATAAATAGTTTAACAATCATAAAATCCTTTTATCCAAAACAGGTTTAAACAACAAATTATTGGAATCCGGCTGATGGCATTGCAGCAATTATCTTCAGAAATTGTATTCCAATAGCCTGATTGAATATACGATGAGATAATATTGCTCAGGAAGAAACAGGTTATAACTTTTTGCAGAAGTTCAATTGCAGAAAAAATCTTTTTAAATATTTTTATTAACTTATGTTTTTCAGGCTCCGAATTCCATATATTTGCGATGGTTAATTCATAAAATCATGAGAAACAACAATAATAACAACAGCCGCAGGAATTTCATTAAAATAGCAGCAGCCGGAAGTGCAGCTTTAGGCCTTGCTCCTGTGAGCAATGTTTTTGGTTCACAAACAAATTCCGATGATCAAACCCTTGCACCGGAGAAAAAAATCCCGGCATCCAAAGGAAAATCAGTAATGGGTCTCCGATGCGCACCGCTTAAAACTGTTCGTATAGGTGTTATCGGACTCGGGATGCGGGGAAGTGGAGCAATTACAAGGTTAATTCAGGTTGAAGGCACTGAGATAATTGCAATTGCTGACGTAGTGCCAAAAGCAGTAAAAGAAGCTAATAAGCAAATTACAGATGCCGGGCTGAAACCTGCACTTGAATACACTGGTGAAGAAGACTGGAAAAAGATTTGCGAACGCGACGATATTGACCTGATTTATCAATGCACTCCCTGGTTAATGCATACTCCCGTTTCGGTATATGCGATGAAGCATGGAAAGCATGCCGCCTGCGAAGTACCCAGTGCTGTAACCCTTGATGAATGCTGGGACCTGGTGAATACCGCCGAGGAAACACAGCGGCATTTTATGATGCTCGAAAACTGTTGTTACGATTTCTTTGAACTTAATACGTTAAATATGGCCCGTAATGGTGTGTTTGGAGATATACATCATGCCGAAGGAGCTTACATTCACGATTTACGCTGGCTTAAGTTTATGAAAGAAGGAGGCTACTATAATTTGTGGCGTCTTGATTATAGTAAAAAACATACCGGCGATCCTTATCCTACACACGGACTTGGACCGGTAGCTCAAATTATGGGTATAAACCGTGGCGACAGGTTTGATTACCTCACCTCTGTTTCGACAAACCAGTTCAGCATGTCGCTTTATGCAAAGGAAAAATTTGGTGCCAACTCACCCGAAGCCCTTGAAACATACAAACTGGGCGACATGAACACAACAGTAATTCATTCATTAAAAGGAAAAACCATCATGATCCAACATGATACAAGCAGTCCACGTCCATACAGCCGCATTCACCTGATAAGTGGAACCAGAGGCATGGCTGCAAAATATCCGGTTGAACAGATAGCACTTGAACCTAATGCACATGAATTTTTAAAGAAAGAAGACTTTGATGCTCTGATGAAAAAATATGAGCATCCTTTGGCTACTCAAATGGGCGAAAAAGCTAAAAAAGTTGGTGGGCATGGCGGCATGGATTTCATAATGGATTACCGTCTGATTTATTGCCTGCGTAAAGGATTGCCACTCGATCAGGATGTTTACGATGCAGCTGCATGGTGCAGTGTAGTACCGTTAAGCGAACAAAGTGCCCTTAACAGGGGAAATTCCATTGATGTACCCGATTTCACACGTGGTGCCTGGGAAAATGCAAAACCATGGCCTATTGTTTCAATTGAATAAATATTGTTTGAAACATAAAAAAAGAGGCTGTCTCAAAAGTAAGAGACAGCCTCTTTTTATTTGTATTCCACTGTGATTGAGTTAAGATAATAAATTCGCAGAGGCTTAAAACTCGTTTTAAGACATCCTCTTCTTTTACCAGCGTGAGCCGCCTAATCTTGCAACCTTAAACATCAATCCAGCCTTAACTCCGATGTAAAAATTATGAGATCCTTGATAAATATCCGAATTATTCTCAATCTGCCATTCCTTTGAATTGATATCAGTTAAACCAATTGAAGTATTAATGGAGAACAGGAACATCATTTTCCTGAAATAATCCAGATTATACATTCGGTTCACCGAAAAATTAACTGCAATATCAACAGGTTTATACCTGTCCTTTACATTACCATCTACCATTCCCTCCGGATTTTGCAACTCGTTACCGCCTTCGCGGCTGTATTCCTGTTTGGCATTAAGCAAAATCAAAACGTCAGGACCAAAAGAAATCCAGGTAGGATAAGGCATTCCTGGCACAGCCTTCATTATAAGTAGCGGCACTTCCAGGTATGTTAACTTGATTTTACGGTTGGCTTCACCACCAGCCTGGGTACCGCTGTAATTTTGTCCCATCTGGGTCACTAATACTGACCCGTTGAATCCCCAATGTCTCTTTTTAAAATAAGTTACACCCATCCCTCCGGTAAGCCCAAATGAAGTAGCATATTCAAATTCCGGATTCCCATATGCATTTTGATTCATGATCCAACTACTGTTAATTCCGGGAACTACATTCAGCCATAAGGACCGTACTTGCTGAGCATGTAAAGCTACTGAACTCAGCAGCATGCAAACAACTATATATAGAAGTCTTAATTTTTTCATTTGTTCATTATTCTTTTGCATGTTAACCTTACTGGTTGAAACGTAAAAATTTATAATACATTATATTTCGCAATGATTAAAACTGAATTAGTTTTGTTCATGAATTTGGGACAAGTCTTACTATACAGAAATTAATTTAAAAGTTTGGATCAGATATGAAAAGAATCCCACACAATTACAGTTATTAAATTACTCATTTCTTATTCGATCAAAACAAATTTGCCATTTTCAAAACGCAGATTTGTAACAAATTGATTTATTTTAGTTACATCATCATTAAAATAAATTATTTCATCCGCCTTTGAAACATAATTTCCAACCTCTTTAACCTCAATTTGCGCCGGCGTTCGTATCATCATCAGGAAAATACCCGGTATGATTATATTGCGCAGGCTCCTGCTTTCGCATACTATTATCTGTTTATTAATATACTTCGAAAGAAAATGTAATATGGCCTGTTCAAGAAAAATATCTGCAACCCGGATATAATAAACATGGGTTGCTCCTGACATTAGCATTTTTGAAGTATCCTTATGTGAATCACGATCCAGTTCTTCAAAAACTGTATAGTTGTCAGCAAGGTCATCGGTGTGATTTCCATGCATTTCCTCTTCTCCAGGACGAATACTGGTGACTTTTAAGCCAATAACGTCATGTTTATCGGCAAATTTATTAATGATACTGCAGGCCACGGTTGTTTTTCCCGAATTTCGCGAATTACCTCCTATCATAACCATCTCCGGTATTGTGAGCATTACAGTAAATATTAACGTAATCAGCAAATCACGAATTGAGTTCGTCAAGCAGTCTTACAAATTCCTTTTGCATTATTTTATCCATGCGTTGATGAAAAACATCGAAACATTTAACCAAACGGCGACCTTCGGGGGATAACCGTGTACTACCACCTTCCTGTCCGCCACGAACGGTTTCGAGAAGGTGAAAGCCCAGCATTTTCTCAATTTTCCGTAAATCGTTCCATGTACGGCGATAAGTAATCCCCATTTGTTCACATGCACCAACCAACGAACCACATTCATCAATCTGCTTTAGTATTTTCCATTTGCCATCACCCAATATCCCGTCACCTTGTAGCGAGGAAAACCATATTTTATATTCCGGTTTCAGGTTTTCAAATTTATTCATAGCGGAATTATTTCAGCAATTATATATCGGAATCAGGATGAGTTTTGGGAGAAAAAAAAATATACAATCCAGAGTTTTGTAGTAGCCTGATAAGTTTCTTATTTTGTGAATCAGTCATTCAATTTTGCCCAGAGCATATCTTTAAGTGCCGGGAGTCCAAGTTGTGTATGCGACGAAATAAAAACGGAAGGGATAGTGCGTGGCAGTTCCTTCTTCATGAGTTTCATCATTTCCTCATCCAGCATATCACATTTGGTGATTGCAAGTATACGTCCTTTGTTCAGCAATTCAGGATTGAATTGTTTTAACTCATTTAAAAGAATCTTGTACTCTTTTTTGATATCCTTACTATCGGCAGGAATCATAAACAACAGAACGGAGTTCCGCTCAATGTGTTTGAGAAACCTAACGCCAAGCCCTTTGCCTTCATGTGCGCCTTCGATAATACCTGGGATATCAGCCATTACAAAGGATTTGTCGCCATAGTAGGAAACAATTCCAAGGTTAGGCCTGAGTGTGGTGAACGGGTAGTCAGCTATTTCGGGTTTGGCGGCTGACAGTACGGAGAGGAGTGTTGATTTTCCAGCATTCGGGAAACCTACCAAGCCTACATCTGCCAGAATTTTCAGTTCAAAAATCTTCCAGCATTCAATAAAAGGTTCACCTGGCTGAGCAAACCTGGGAGCCTGATTAGTGGATGTTTTAAAATGATCGTTCCCCAAACCACCTCGGCCTCCGGGCACAATGATATGAGTTTCGTCATGTGCTGTAACTTCAAATTCGATTTCACCTGTTTCCGGGTCACGTACCACGGTTCCTAACGGTACTTTTATAATCCGGTCTTCGCCATTAGCTCCTGTTGACAATGCTTTTGAACCACCCTCGCCATCGCTTGCGAGTATATGCTTGGTGTACCTCAGATGAAGCATGGTCCATAATTGCTTGTCGCCTTTAATGATGATGTGGCCACCGCGTCCTCCATCGCCTCCGTCGGGGCCACCTTTGGGATTGCCTTTTGTACGGAGATAATGGTGAGAACCTGCACCTCCGGCACCCGATCGTAAATAGATCTTTACATAATCAACAAAACTGGAACTGGCCATTATTTTTTTTACTTTTAATTGAAGTTAAAGGAGTTATTAAATATCTGAAGCTATACTTTAGTATTTTTATGAAACAGACATTTGCTTTAACTGCTCCGGTATACAAGAACAAATGTAAGACACTTAAGTTTTTTTTGCGATGGTTTATCTTGATTTTTTCATTGCCGACTGCACTGTATCCAATAAACGCTCAAATATTTCCTCGGTTGAACCCATTGCATTAACAACTACATGTTTGTTCTGCTTTTTATACAATTCCATTACCGGGGCTGTTTTAGTAGCATATTCCTCGAGACGGTGAATGATAAGTTCAGTTGAAACATCATAAATACGAGCTTTTTCGGAACGTCCTCGTTTATCCAGACGCTTGATAAGTTCTATTGTAGGTGCATTGAGTTCAACTACGTAGGATATACCCATATTCATGCGACGCAGCAAACCATCCAATATATACGACTGAAGGATTGTACGTGGGAAGCCTTTGAAAACAAATCCATTAACATTGTTGTGGACATTAATTTCCCTTTCGATAAGCCTTATAACAATTTCATCCGAAACAAGGTCTCCTTTTTCATAGGTTTCTTTGACTTTCACTCCCAATTCAGTTCCAGCTTTAATTTCTTTACGCAACAACGATCCGGTTGAGATGTAATAAAAATTGAGTTTTTTTGCCAGCATATTTCCTTGTGTTCCCTTTCCAACTCCCGGAGGGCCTGACACGACAAGATTGAACCACTCTTTTTCAAGCATAGATTCAATGGCATTACACAGCGTATCGAAAATATCAGGAATTGGTCCCACTCCCTGAATAGGAACATACAGATGCCTTTCCTGGTAATAACCAATAACAGGTGAGGTTTTATCTTTGTATTCCTGAAGTCTGAATTTTATAACTTCTTCAGTATCATCAGCACGGCCGGAAACTTTACCACGTTCTATTAATCTTCGGGTTAGCTCATCATCCGGCACTTCGAGGCTCAGCATACACGAAAGAGAAGTATTGAGTTTAAGCAGCAATCCATCAAGAATATAAGCCTGAACAAGAGTACGTGGAAAACCATCAAACAGAATCCCCTTTTTATCGGAACTGGTAATAATCTTTTTCTCGATCAGATCAACCATAATTTCATCAGAAACCAATCCGCCACGGCCTATCAGATCTTTAACCTGTAAACCCAGTTCGGTTTCTTCTGCTATTTCCTGGCGAAGCAAATCGCCGGTTGAAATATATGCAAGATTATATTTTTCAATCAACATTTGCGACTGAGTACCTTTACCGGCGCCAGGAGGACCGAAGAGTGCTATATTGAGCATATCAGTAGTATTTTATCGGATACTAATTGTAAATATCCAAGTTTAAGGATTTAAATTCAGTTGTATTTTATCGGAGCTCGGGGAACAAGGATTTTAAAATATTACCCTTCAACAATTTTGTATATATCACTTGAGTTGCGGCCTAATCCATCATAATCAAGTCCATAGCCCACTACAAACTCATTGGGAATACTGAAGCATTTATAGTCGATAGGGAATTTATTTTTAAAGGCATCGGGTTTAAGCAGGCACGTTGCAATCCTGACTTCGGCAGGCTCCATTTCACGCAGGGTTTTCCTGAAACGCTCCAAAGTAAGCCCTGTGTCAACAATATCTTCGATAACCACTATTGTACGGCCTTTAATATCCAGATCGAGCCCGATTATTTGCTGTACCACACCAGAACTTTGTGTTCCCTGGTAAGACGATAGTTTGACAAAAGCAATTTCACAATCGATGGTTACTTTTTTCAACAGGTCGGAAGCGAAAATGAATGCACCATTCAATACCACCACAAAAAGAGGTTTTATCCCTTCGAGTTCCTTGTTTATTCGAATTGCAAGTTCGCTGACTTTGGCTTGAATATCGTCGTTAACGATAAATTTATCGAAGTTTTTATCCTTCAATTTCCAGATATCTGGCATAACAGTGGTTTTTATGGTTGGATTGCCGGCAAAATTACGGTTTAAGCTCGATATATTAATTAAAAAGATTAAAACCAGGTATTTTTTATTCATCAAATATTCAAAAACATCGTATATAAATGTGGGATTCCTGAATTTAAGATTTTTAATTACTTTAGCAAAAAAATAAAAAGATTACAATGACACCTTTAGTAAGTATAATAATGGGAAGCACAAGCGATTTGCCAGTAATGGAAGAAGCTGCAAAAGTGCTGAATGAATTACACATCCCTTTTGAAATGAATGCATTGTCGGCACACCGTACACCGGAAAAAGTTGAGGAATTTGCACGTAATGCGCATAGTAAAGGGATTAAAGTTATTATTGCCGGAGCTGGCATGGCTGCTCATTTGCCGGGTGTTATAGCTGCGTTTACAGCAATACCGGTGATTGGCGTTCCTGTTAAAACATCTTTTGACGGGATGGATTCGTTGCTGGCTATTGTGCAAATGCCTCCGGGGATTCCAGTAGCAACAGTAGCTGTAAACGGTGCACAAAACGCAGGCATTCTTGCGGCTCAAATGATTTCGATTGGCGATGAAGGACTTTTCTCAAGATTGGTAGCTTTTAAGGAAAATCTAAAAAAGAAAATAATCCTTGCCAATGAAGAACTCGCTAAGGTGAAATATGATTTTAAAGTTTAAGACCAAAGTAGAATTGACTCGTGGAGAGTGGAACATTTAACTTTTGTCCATTTGAGACAGGGAATAGTTAAACATTGAACAATACAAAAAATTTCCTGTTTTTTTTACCCTTAATAATTCGTAAAATAATCATTAACCTTACGTATGAAAAAAACCTTTTTACTGCTTACGCTGATTATCAGCTTGTTTACACTGAACACCTTTGCACAAAAGAATGGAACTATAACTGTAAATACCAAATACACCGGTACATTGGATGGGTATGACCACATCAATAAAACTTTGGTTTTTGTGGATGGAAATCTGGTTGGTGAAACATCTGAGCAGGTACAATCAAAACCTAATTCGTGTTCAGTATCCGTTGCCAGGGGCAAACATGATATCCGTATTGTAAATATGGCTAATTACGAAGGTGAATGGGAAGAGCATACTATTGAGAATGAGTACTCACTCGATGCATTGTACGAAGGTGAGATTAACCTTAAAAAGAAATTAACAATAAACCTGGAATTTGATATTACC
>JAIFMH010000032.1 GCA_020048595.1 Bacteroidota bacterium
AGAAGTGTATTTCAGCTTTCAACCCGATGATCTCTCAGCACTTCATTCTCTTACAAAAAAGATCTCAATCAGCAGTATTCAGGGCCATACTGTATATGCATATGCCAACCAAACAGAATATACTGATTTTTCAGAGGCTAATATTGATTTTACAGTTCTGACAGCGCCATCGGAGATTTATCCTGTGCGAATGACTGACAATCCCAAACAAATTCTTTTGTGGGATTCCTACCCAACATATACTGCCTACGAAGATCTGATGCAACAGTTTGCAACAGATAATCCGAAAATATGCAAGCTCATCACAATAGCAACACTCCCAAGCGGGCGCAAAATACTTGCATTACGAATTTCGGATAATGTAGATATTGAGGAAAATGAACCGGAATTCCTTTATACATCAAGTATTCATGGTGATGAACTAACAGGGGCTATTCTGATGTTGCACCTTGCTGATTATCTGTTTTCAGGATATGGCATCGATACTCGTATTACCAATATGGTTAATAATTTTGATATTGTTATATGTCCGCTAGCCAACCCTGACGGAACTTACAAACTAGGCAACAATTCAGTTTTTGGAGCCACACGCGGAAATGCAAATAATGTTGACCTTAACCGTAATTATCCTGACCCGCAAGATGGTCAGCATCCTGATGCAAACTCATGGCAGCCTGAAACAGTTGCATTTATGAACTTTGCAGCTCAGAATACATTCACAATGGGGGCTAATTTTCATGGAGGTGCCGAGGTAGTAAACTATCCCTGGGATACCTGGTCCAGGTTATCCGCTGATGATGCCTGGTGGATTTATACCAGTCGTGAATTTGCTGACACCGTGCATTTACACGCTCCGTCAAATTACCTGAACGAATATGAGAATGGTATTACTAATGGTTATGCATGGTACGAAGTAGCTGGTGGACGGCAGGATTATATGAATTATAACCATTATTGTCGCGAATCAACAATAGAGATTTCAGATACTAAATTATTACCTGAAAGCCTGCTACTTGCACACTGGAATTACAATTACCGTTCTCTTTTAAACTATATTGAACAGGCTGGTTATGGTTTACACGGATTGGTAACTGACTCCATCAGCGATGAGCCCTTACATGCAAAAGTTTACATTTCGGGATTTGATAAGGACAGCTCGCATGTGTATACTGATCCACAGATTGGAGATTATCACCGGTTGCTTAAAGGTGGAAATTATCAATTGACATACTCAGCTGCCGGATATTTATCAAAAACACTAAATGTTCAAAT
The DNA here is from genome assembly GCA_020048595.1 of Bacteroidota bacterium. GTDB lineage: Bacteria > Bacteroidota > Bacteroidia > Bacteroidales > UBA4417 > UBA4417. The sequence continues at coordinate 1,273 of JAIFMH010000032.1, forward strand.
TACTGACAAGCAAACGACTGTACTCAATGTCAAATTAGCAAGGGGAATGTTATCAGCTGATGAATTAAAAAAATCAGGACTTCCTGATATTAAAATCTATCCAAATCCTGTTACTGATGGTAATACTATAATTGAATCAGATTATCCGATTGAAATGTTGTTAATCAAAGATATTAGCGGTAAAACGGTATTAACAAAATCTCCTTTAACAAAAAAATATCTTGTTGCATGCAACTGGTCTTCTGGTATTTACCTGTTTCAGATACAGAGTAAAGGCTTCTGGATAAGTAAAAAGATTCAGGTTATAAACGACTAAAATTTCAGCCCAAAATAAAAATGCCCGGAAGAATACTTTTCTCCGGGCATTTTTATTTTAGATACTCAGGTATTAAATCCTTCAGCACTCCGGCAGAGAATAATTAATTTTTTATTCCGAAAGGAACTTTTAAAGTTAAAGCGATATTCCTTCCGGGATTGTACAAATTCACCTCTTTTAGTGTCGATAGGTGATCGATGTATTTAACATCAAAAATATTGTTGGCACTGATTCCGATAAAAACAGACTGGTTTTTCCATTTAATACTTCCACCGGTTGATAAATCAATCAAGGTATATCCGGCTGTCACAGTTTCGTCAGGTGCAGCATTATTCTGATTCAAAGCAGTTGTTGAATTTACCAGGACATAAGGTCTGTGCAAAAATGATATCTTTTCTGTTTCAACCCTGAATTCAATTTTTAATTTATCAGCGGGAACAAATGGTAAATAATCACCATTTTCCTGTTTCCCTATAACAGTGGCATATGTAGTTTCAAAATGCATCCATTCAATAAATTTCGGATGAAAATGAATTCCTGCTTCGCCACCAAACAGTTTGGAATTACTCTGCATGTATTTGAAAATACTGATTCCTGAATCTGTTGTATCGCCGGTTGGTGAAATAAAAATATAATTGTTTATTGAATTATAGAATCCGGCAAAATCGAGCGTGAAATTATCTTCATGATAATGCATACTCAAATCTGCTTCATACGATTTTTCAGGAATGAGACTGTTATCACCCAATTCATAACGCGTTTCGTGCTGTCCGTTTGATGTAAGCTCAGCCAGGTTTGGTGTTCGGAATGCTGCTGCCAGATTAGCCCGGAACAATAGTTTTTCTGTAACATGATAGGTTGCTCCAAATGAACCACTGTAACTGTCATAATCCTTATCCAAAGGGCTCCGGTAATCAATTGATTCAGGTGAGCCAATAGCCTGACTAACAATAGACTTATTGTCGTAACGAATACCTGTTTGCAGTTTTAGCTTTTCAAAAAACGTATGCTGAAGCAAACCAAATACCGAATAATTATCCGTGGTTGCATCAGGTAATAATATAGTCTCCCTATCATTTATATTTGTATTGGTTTGGTTCATTCCCTGAAAACCAATTATATATTCGGAATTCGCATCCGAAGGTAAATACAACCTGGTTTCATAGGTTAATGTTGCGAGTTTCATTTGTAGTTCAAATTCATTTACATCACCCAGGTGAGTTAGTTCCGTGTTCTGATACGCGGAATTAATATCCAACTTGAATTTTCCCAGATACAGCTTATTTTGCGATGATAACAGATGTGTATTTAATTCCTGGTACCAGATTTTATTTTCTCTGCCTCTCTCGGTTATGGCATCAATAGCCTCATCTTCAACAAGTCCCAGTTTTTGCTTATTATAATCATAAAACAATTTAAAGGTTCCGACTTTCCCGGTAAATCCTCCATTCGTTTTCAGCGAATATTCGTTAAAACGAGAATTCGGAACATATGCGCCACCTCCCTGCAGGAAATCTGCATTTGATTTTTGTCCAAACCTCATTCCTCCAAAGAAGTTCTTAGAAGTCCCTTTTATACCCAGGTTATTGGTAATGCCCAACGTATTTGAAAATAACTGCAAATTATAATCTCCGACAACTGTTCCTACCGGAGCAGGTTTTTCTTTAATAAAATTAATTACACCACCTATAGCATCCGAACCATACAATAAAGAAGCTGGTCCTTTGATTACTTCAATGTCATCGATTCCAAATTCATCAATTCCCAAAGGATGATGACTGGAATACTGATAATTTTCAAAACGGACACCATTATTCAATACCAAAATATCGTTCATTGAAAGTCCCCTTATTACTGGTTTTGAGATTCCGCTCCCCTTTGAAATCATATCAACTCCTGGAATTTTAGTAAGTACCTCCATGAAATTTGGGGTTGATTTAATAGAACGGGGATTAAGTTTAAGTGTTTCAATTTTAACAGCATTTTCATGCTGCGTTGAATTATAACCGCCTGTAATTACTATTTCTTCGGTGCCAATTATTGAAAATGCCAGGGTTATGTTCATTTCCAAACTATTGTCGTTCATAACAATAGTCTCAATTTTATTGGTATAACCGACATAAGAAAACTGAATTTTTATTTTTCCATTTGGCAGGTTTGATAGTTCATATTTACCTGTATTATCCGACACAGTTCCTTTATTTATTTCGGGCATAAATACTGTTGTACCAGGTAAAGGTTTATTGTCCTGATCAGTAATAATTCCACTTATTTTATTTTGTGCCTGTATAGTATGATATAGGATTATCATAACGAAAATGATGATTATCTGTTTCATTTTAAATGTTTTAATGTTTGAATTTTTGCTGTCAAAATTCAGATTGGTTGAAATCAAAATCCTGCTTAACATGCAGTTTTAAAAGGACATACTCAAATGTCCAGAGTAAAAAGAGTATGTTACGGACAGCTTAACTAATATGTGAAAAAACTGAAACTTCAATGCAAACAGGAATTAAAGCCTATAAAAATCCTCTTAATCAGGATCATAGACAAAACGTTCGTAAGTAAAGTTCTTGAAGTGCTTATGCCTGAGGAGGCGCTCTTAAATTATAATAATGAAAAGCTTTATTCTGAATCTGATCTGCACGGTTTTCAACAAAAATTATAGTTTGTGTTGAAAGTATCGGAATGTAGACAAAAGTATCTATTTCATCAACTACATTAAATTCAAATACGCAAATCGGACAATCAGCATATTGACTTTCAAGTTGCGGATTCTTATCGGAATTTATTGTATGATGGTGTTCATGATGCCCCCAAACCCGATGAATATCCTGAACCATATTGGGTCCAAGATATAAAAGCATTGCCAATACGGATGTTAATGCTATATGTCGTTTGGGTTTTATCATAAAGTAAAATATCCCGGAAACGGGATGTAAAATTACAAAGCCTTTTAGCTGCTGCTGTAATAAACGAATCTGAACATAGTTTTGTTCGCTACACTTTGATGACAAAAGTAAGCATTAGCATGGGATCAATCGTAAAGTACAGATTATTTTACAATCAATTTACGGGTAAACGACTGTTTTTCAATCACTATTTGTACAAAATAAACACCTGGATCAATTGATTTGCTCCTGATATCGATTGAGATAATATTGTTTCCTGGTTCTACGTCTGCTCCTTGCGTATATACCAGCTTGCCAATATTATTAAAAAGTGAAACCGTAGATAAGTTTCTATGGCTACTTTTAAATGAAATTTTTAATTCCTCAACTACAGGATTAGGATAAACTGTGATGTTTTCAATAAATCCTTCTGTTGAAGCAGTATTCGACGCATACTGTATGGTTTTCACCTGCTGGTTATCCGGTTTGTTTCTCGAAGACTGGGCTTGAGTGGATAATATAGATATTGACAGGATTATGAGTAAAAGTATTTTTTTCATAGTTTAGGCTTTAGTTTCACATATTCAAAAAATGAGCCAAATAGGATTATTGTCTCTCTTTATTAATTAATATTAACAATTGAGAAAAGTAATAGATTTTTAAACTCTTTTTTTAATGTTTATTAAGTCTTTAAAATGAATAGGTAATCATCTGAATCTCAGATAATCTGTTATCAGCTGTATTTCTGTACGATCAACACCATTAGATATAAGGTAATGTTTATCAAAATCCAGTGTTTCAGCAAATTGCACCAATGATATTTCACCTGAAGAAATTGCAGCGATATAACGTTCCATTGCCTTAGGCTTATTTCCATAACACAATTCAACGTGGCCTGCATTTATAAGATCGTTGGAAGTAGGTCCTTCGTCAATAATGAGCTGAAAATAGTTAAGTGCCAGATCCAGTTTGTTAAGAACAAAACAACACCAGGCAATTGGACGAAGAACTTTTTTATTTTCGGGGGAAAGGATTTCAGCTTTAAAATAGTGTTCCAATGCAGTATCAAACTGATGCAGATCAAGATAGCAATTGCCAAGCATTGTTTGAATATAGGCATCTTCCGGTTCGAGCGAGGCTGCTTCGAGACTCCATTTTAATGCCGATTCATTATCGCCAAGTTTACGGTAGCAGAAAATAATCTTTTTCAAACTCCATAAACGATTGCTATCAAACAATTCAGCCCTTTTATAATATTCTAAAGCAGATTTATAATTACCCATCATCTGAAAACAATAGGCAAGTTTTTCATGAACTGCCTGATAGGGTTCAGTCTTTTGAGCTAAAACCAAAAAAAGTCCGGATGCTTCAGCATAATGCATTTTACTGAAAAGAAACTCGGCGGCATTACGAAGAATCAGAGTGTTATCAGCCAGGTTCTTAACCAGCCAGCTTTCGGACAAATTCCATTTCAGATTAAAAATATCCCTGAAATCAGCACGAAAAGGATGAAGTTTAAAAAACCGGTACAAATCCTGAATATACTGGGTAAAAATGAAAGCATCTTTACCAGGTTTGTTCAGTAATCCATCTTCCCTGGATAATTCACGCATACTGTCAGCTTCCATGTTGAACAGGCTTATAATATTGCGGCTTTGCTCATCAGGCAGGTGTTTAATGTTAAAACAGAATGAATATTTATCGGAATTACACATATAAAATGAATCTTCAAGTCCGGCCAGAAAATCCCATTTTCCCTGTACGCCATCCCCTACTGAATTTATTGCAGTTTCATTTTCTTTATAAAACGGACGGAACCAATTGGATATCTCTCTAAAGAAATCAAAATTCTTAAGCATGGCAAATGTGCCCATAAAAAGATCCAGGCCTTCCATTTGCATTTCCGACATTTTCTCAATTTTATTCAGCAAATCTGGGCTATCCTCGAAAATCTGTTCCCAGTCCGGATTTTTATCTTCAATAATCTCGCTGTTTATGATATTATCTATATCAAGTTTCTCACGGATTTTTGATTCAAACTTTTTGACATCAGGTAATATTTCGTCACGAAACTTCTTGGTAACATTTTCAGTTTCAAGTGCTTTCAGAATCTGAATCAGAAAATTATTTAGATCTGTAGCAAAGCCATCATTTCCTTTAAACTGCTCAAACTGTGTTTTGATTGTAGGATAAAGTTCGAGTCGTTTATCGTAAATAAACGATGCAATTATAAGTCCGGCAAATGCCCGCTGCCAAACCTGAGACTGACGGTCATTATAAAACTCGGTGAGAACCGCAAACTTTGCTTTATCAAAGCAATTGATTAAACTCAATGTAATTGCGCTTACAGCCAGGCATTTCTCGTGCCAGGGTAAACTTGCCGATTCACGGATGGCTTTAATAAGCAGCAGGTCAGTTTCTGTATATTTATCAGTTAACCACATTAACTGGAATAGTTTGGGCGAAACTGCCGGAGTAGTTTCATCGCCTGCATTTTGATCTGATAATTCCGTATCGTTAAGTAATTTGGTATATTCCAGTTCGAAGGAATACGTGTCAATTCTTCGCGTAGCTTCTTCTTTGGCAATTTCCTTTTCTTTTTCGATCCTGGATTTTAACTGGTAAATATGCATGCCGGTTTGTGCAAAAGCCTGCTGACGGACCTTATCGGCTAATTCAAGTAATGAAACTTTAAGTTTTCCAAAAATAGTATTTCGCTGCGGATCAGGAACGCCTCTGAAATTGTATTCCAGGAGCATTCGGTAGGTTTGATTCAACTCTTCGTACTGCAATGTGAAATCTGCAACATGCATACCTTCCATTAAAATACTGAGCTGATTCAATGCTTCTTTTAACCGGTTTGCATATACAAGGTTGCATAAAGCGGAAAAAGTATTATCTATTTCTGTTGATGGAATGGCCATATAAATTACATTTTAAGAGGGAAAAGAATAAAAGCATTTCAACAGTTAAAGCGCATAGCAACAAATGGAAATAACCTATTCTTCCCATTACATAACAACAAAAAGCAATCCAAATTTACTGTTATGTCAGCATCAGTAGAAATTCATCTTCTGTAATAACCGGAATTCCAAGCTTTAAGGCTTTCTGACGCTTTTCCGGCCCCATATTTTCACCTGCAACTACAAAGTCAGTTTTCGCGGTAACTCCACCTGACAACTTGGCACCATGCATAGCCACCATTTCTTCCAGTTCTTTTCGCCGTTTTGATGATCCGAATGATCCTGATACTACAATACTTTTTCCGGAAAGATTAGTCGAGAGCAAATCCGGCTGTTTATCCGCAACCATATTGAGTCCGGCGGCTTTCAGTTTATCAATTAATATAAGATTCTCCGGCTTACGGAAAAATGCATAAATACTTGCAGCTACCTTATCGCCGATATTCTCAGCCAACTGCAATTCCTCATTACTTGCAGCAATAATCGCATCAATGTTTTTAAA
>JAIFMH010000070.1 GCA_020048595.1 Bacteroidota bacterium
CCGGGAGCCTCAGACAGGGCGGCAGCAATTATGGTTGAAAATCTTCGGAGTTGAGTTTTAACTTATATTCCTGAAAAAAATAATTTAAACCGGCTTAAATGAGAGACTTCATTTCAGCTATTCCTGCTCTGCTTTCTGAATTCTTTATTTTTGTCGGACATTAACGAGCCTTCGGAATTCAAGTAATTCGTTTTTATAGATTAAACGATATAGGTGCCATTTACACACCATATTTATTTAATTCACCGGATTTTATTTTTTAATTGATAAATCAATACCTTTAGTCTTGATTTAAAGACAATTAATCATGCAATACCGCCACCTGTTTCCAATGGTGAGAATATTGCTGCCATTTATGGCCGGGATTATTGTGTGCCTTACTATTTCAGGAACCAGCGCAATCTCCACGATTATCTGGATTGGCTTATTATTACTCACTGTAGCCACAGGTTTAATCCCTTTCGACAAATTCCGTTTTATAAATCGTTGGCTTTTTGGCATTATTGTTAGTTTATTTCTGTTTGTTACAGGATATAATTCAGTTGTACAGAACAAAGAAATACTGTGGACGGATCATTTCGCTGCAACGCAAACCGAAGGTGTATTTATTGCAACAGTTGAAGAGCCATTGCAGGAAAAAGATCATAGCTTTAAAACTATACTCAGAGTAAGAGGAAAAGATTCGGCTATTAAACCTCCTGCAGAAGGTAGCCTTGTTACATTTTCAGCAAATGTACAACAGATCAGCCCGCCACAAAATCCGGGATCATTTAATTACCGGAAATACATGGCGACCAATAATGTATACCACCAGGTATATTTAAACAACATTTCGTGGAAATTACTCGAAGTACCTAGAGGCTTCAGTTTTAATCGTATGGCTCATACGGTTTCAAAAAAGTTTGTATCTATTCTGAATAACAATGGCCTGAAAGGTCAGGAATTTGCAGTGGCTTCTGCTTTAATCCTGGGGCAGAATGATATGTTGGATAATGAAACACGCCAGGCATATTCAGGCTCAGGAGTAACCCATATTCTGAGTGTTTCGGGATTACATGTGGGGGTTATTTTTATAATTATCAGTTTCGTACTTGGATTCATGAAAAAGCATGGGTGGCAACTCTATCTGAAAACCTTTCTGATTCTGATTACGATCTGGGCTTATGCATTGCTGACTGGGATGTCGCCTCCTGTTATGAGGGCAGCAGCTATGTTTACATTTATTTCGTTTGGTAATGCCAGCGGACGCTACACGCATATTATCAACTCTCTTTCAGTGTCGGCTATCTTGCTTCTTCTGATTGATCCACTGATGATCAGTAATTTCGGATTCCAGCTTTCGTACCTAGCCATAATAGGAATTGTATTTATTAATAAACCCATTGCAGACTTGATATATTTTAAGAACAGAATAGCTAATAAAATATGGGGACTTATCGCGGTTTCACTTGCCGCACAAATAGCTACTGCACCACTCACGATGCTGTATTTTCATCAGTTTCCCGCATATTTTATACCAGCAAATCTTGTTGCAGTTCCACTATCGTTTCTGGCCATATATTCAGGAGTAGCTGTTCTGGCAACCTCGTTCATTCCTGTAATCAGTAATTTTTTAGGCATTATCACTAATTACCTGCTGTTTGCACTAAACTATTCTGTTGGTTTTATTGAAAGTTTACCGTATTCCGTTCTTCATATTACAAATATTTTTATGCCGGAAATGATACTTCTTTACCTGATTCTTATTTCAATACTCTTAATGTTCTATTTAAAGAGAAAGGTATTGCTGTATATTCCTTTGACATTGACCTTAGTACTTTCGGTAAGTTTTTCATTTACAGAAATAGAGAGGCAGCAGCAACAAAAGATAATTTTTTACAGTACTAACAAACAATCTGCCATTGGATTTATAAACGGGGGACAGCAAATATTGGTAGCAGACTCCTTATTACTTAATGATGAAAAAGCTATCAGGTTTCAACTTGATGGAGCCAGACCACTTTATGGATTAATTACTTTGCATAATTTTGCACTTGATACTCTGACAGGCCTTAATCAAAAGCTCCCGAAAAAACTATCAACGCTAAGGAGCCATGGCAATATTTTTCTTTTTCAAAATAAACGGGTAGCCATTATTGAAAGCATCCCACAACCATACGGTAGTTTCACAAAACTGAGTGTCGACTATCTCGTAATCCGGAATAATCCGAAGCTGCGCATCCATGATCTGTTGAAACTGTACCAGCCAGGACAAATCATCGTAGACGGATCCAACTCATATTACAAGACAGAAAAATGGCTGGCAGAATTTAAAGAAGCGGGATTCAACGCATATAGTGTTAAAAAATCGGGCGCTTTTGTTGTTGATTTGTAAAATGCAACATTTACTAAAGACGTATTTTGTTCCCCATCTTGAGTAAATACGATTGATCCAAGAGTTAAGAACCAAGAAAAATTAAAAAGAAATCAAATCCCCAATCTTGATTCCATATTTCGAAGTGTATCCGGCATTAACTTCAACTACGTATAAGGCAGGATTTGCAGATACAATCTGATCAAGTGAATACGGCTTACAGTTTTTGTGAATACTAACAATACGGCGATCAGTATCAACATACATAATATCAAGCGAAATAATTGTATTTTTCATCCAAAAGGATTGTGTTTCCTGAACACCCATAAGGAAAAGCATTCCTGCATTTTCCGGCATCGTATCCCTGTACATGAGACCTTGCGCTCGTTCAGCATCATCATCAGCCACTTCAATTTCGATAACAGAAATAACTCTATTTGTTTTTCCATCTAAAAACCGAAGTTCTCCATCCTTACGGAAAACTGGCTTTGGAGGAGTAGCTGGTTGTTTATTTTCGATACTGACAGGCTTACGCACTGGCTTTTTAGCTGGATTTACAAATACGATCAGCGAACCTATAATTATAATTAAGATAAGAATTGTGGCAATAACAATGTTGTAAACGGATGGTTTGGTTTTCATTGATGATCTGGTTTTTACTTTTTTAATACTTTTTCTTATTCATAAAGGCTGTAATGGCTGATTAAAACTTAAAATCCATATAAACCGGAAGGTGATCACTGAATCCGCCGATATATTTGGCGCCATAATACGTACGGAAAGGTTTTTTACCAAACCAGGCTTCGTCGTCCTGCAATAAAAACGGTGCACTAAAAATCCGCAGACTGTGCGGTGTAGTATGCTCCAGCAAAGGACGCGATATTATCATGTGATCAATAGTTTCCCATTCTTCCCTGAATTTGATGGTGCCTTTATCCCAAGAAATACCTGCTCCGGCAAGCATATTATAAAGATCATCAGGAGCCAGGTTTACAGAGTCCATTTTTGCACGAAGCACTTTGCTTACGCCTTCCTCATAAGGGGATTCATTTAAATCGCCAATGATAAGAATGTTTGCGTCCGGATTTACAGCCAGCAACGAATCAGAGTGCTTACGTACCACTGATGCAACATAATTTCTCTTAGGAATTGTCGCCATTGCACCTCCAAACTTGGATGGCCAGTGGTTAACAAAAATATTAATTGTATCTCGTTTGCAGGCTATTCCTTTTACAAACAAAATATCACGTGTACGGGAAGAAGTATCGAATGGAAAGCGGATCAAAACAGGCTGGCTTTGTAAAACTCTGAATTTATCGGGTCGGTAAAGTAACGCTACGTCAATTCCTCTCGGATCGGGTGATTCAAAATGAATGATCTTATACCCGAAATTTTTAAGTGGTGTGAAATTCACTAAGCCGTAAAGCACTCTGAAATTTTCGACTTCACATAATCCAATTACATCCGGTGGCTCCCAACCACCCACAGCAAGCACCACTTTTGCTATATTGATTTGTTTTTGCTTCAACCGGTTGCTTGTCCATCCACGCATCCCGGCAGGTTGATACTCATCATCCGATGTTATACTATCATCCCTGGGATCGAATAAATTCTCAACGTTGTAAAACATGACACGCAAAACATCATCTCCTCTTTTATCTGCATCCGGTTGTTGAAAAACAGCCTTTTTCTGATTTGCGCCTTGCATGTCCTGAGCCTGCAAATAACAAACGAATACCAGTGAGAATGTAAAGAAAAACAAATAGGTAAGGATGAGTTTCATTAAATCGGCTTCAATTGTTTCCAAAGGTAATGATTTATAAATAACCTTCCACGTAAGCTGACAGCTGCCATCGAATCAGAAGCAGAGTAGATTTATTCTAAATTACATATACAGCTTTATTGCAAGAGTTGATTTTATACATTCGCACAACATTATGACTCAAACTTAAAAAGCTGTTAATACTTTCAATTTCATGGCTAACAATAAGAAATCACCTGTAAATTATTATCGGATTACGCTTCAGTGGGGAATATTCGTACTACTGGCATATATGCTTGTCAGGCCTATTCTGGATAAAAACTATGTTCCTGATTTTGAAGCTTACTGCCCCTTTGGAGGAATGCAATCACTGGCCAGCTATTTTTCAAGCCATTCGTTGGCTTGTTCTATGACTACAGTACAAATATTTTTAGGGATAACTTTGATCCTGGCCGTTGTATTGTTCAGTAAACTCTTCTGTAGCTATATTTGTCCGATTGGTACTTTCACTGAGTGGATGGGTTCTTTAGGCCGGAAAGCCAGATTGCATATCACTTTAACCGGAAAACCAGATAAAGTACTCCGGCTTTTAAAATACATTCTCCTGTATATTACATTCTATTTTACAGTTACAGCCAGTGAATTGTTTTGCAGGCAATTCGATCCCTTTTATGCAGCCTTTACCGGATTCAGCGGCGATGTGTATTTCTGGTATGCTTTTCCGGCATTGCTACTAACGATAGCCGGCTCGTTCTTTATACGGCAGTTCTGGTGCAAATATTTGTGCCCGCTTGGCGCCGTAACCAATATTGCAGTATATGCGCTTCCTGCTGCAGCTATTACATTGCTATGGGTTTTGCTTACCAATGTTGCAGGTTTTGTAATTCCATGGCCATGGCTGTTGGGAGCGCTTTGCCTGATGGGTTTTATTTTTGAAGCAACAACTCTTAAGTTCTTAATTTTCCCCTCGTTGCGTATTACCCGCCACGAAGACCTTTGCACACATTGCCGGATTTGTGACAAAAAATGTCCTATGGCAATAAATATTTCTACGGTTGATACTGTTGATCATATCGATTGTCATTTATGTATTGATTGCGTGGTAAAATGTCCTGAAAAAGGTGCTCTGACAATTAACAAACGGAAGAACCTGCAATGGTTGCCGGCTGTTGCCACAGTTATACTAACCGCTGCCGCAATAACGATAGCCACTTTTTATGAATTGCCTACCATCAGCGAAAACTGGAGTGATATAAATGGCAAAGACGTGAAAACAGTTAAAATGGATGGGTTGAAAAACATCAAGTGTTTCGGCAGTTCCCGTTCTTTTGCCAACCACATGAAAGAAATACCAGGTGTTTTGGGCGTAGAAACTTTTGTAAAACATCATAGAGTTATAGTCTACTATAACGAAACCATTATCAACGAGGATCAAGTAAAAGAAGCGATCTTCTCCCCTCTTTCCGTACTGCTTAATTATAACGGGAAAATCTCTGGCACGGTTAGTTTTATGATATTAGGCGTTGATCGTTGTTTTGATCCGAATGATCAGTTTTATCTGGGCGAATTACTTCGCAAAGACAAAGGTATATTAGCTCTCAGCACCCAATTTGGCGAGCCGGTTCAGGCTACCATCTATTTTAATGCGGCTTTAACTGATGAGAATAAGATTAAGGAAGCAGTATCTCAGCAAACACTTGTAACGGGCGAAGGAAATGAGCAAAACTCTATTAAAACCGGTTTCGTTGTTAATGAAACAGGAAAAACAACAGGCACAATACCTGCATACGAATTCTTAACCATGTTTATTCCAACCACCGATATTACATTTAATAAATACGAAAGCTTTACTGATGACAAAATGTTGGTTTATGAACTTCCATTCGTAGAAGCATCAGACCCTGCCATGCAAAAATGGATTCCCTTCCTGGTTTCACATGCTTCAAATGACGATGGGATAGTCAGGATACAAACATCATTTACTGAAAGTGGCCCCGTAATCAAAATATGGTTCGTATCTGGCCTGACTACAGTTGAGAAAATCAATTCCATTCTAAAAACGCAGGAATTTATTGTTCACTATCCGGATAAATCTGTAAAAAAGGTAAAGAATCCATTCAACTTTGCTATTTGATTTCAAATAACAAATCCCCTTATCAAAGCATTATCCTGAAATGATGGTGAACTGATGGTTCTATTCATTAAATTATGATAGTTTAAAAAATTATGATTTTCCACAATATCATTCTATCCCTTCTGTTAACAGCAAATCAGTCTGCTAATTACTTCATCCGGTAGCTTCTTTTTTAGAAAAAACCAATACGATGGAGGCTGAAAAATCTACAATAAAGGCTGTAATAATCATTGACATGAGTATTACTCTCCAGGAATAATTTACATCACGCACCCAATAATGTATGATTAATGCCAAACAATTTAACAGTGAAAAAATACCGAGTGTATAAAGAGAAAATTTCTTGTCAGGAGAAACCGGAATCAGTAATGCAGCCATTCCAATTGCAGTTAATTTGAAAATCCCCCAGATTGTACCCCAAAAAATCGGTATCAACATAATAAAGTAAAAAATATTCCAGTTATTATACCATTGATTTGTCCTGTCGATAGTCCAGTTAAGCAGATGCATAAAGGCCATATTAATTAACCCCAATGCAACAAGGCATATCGGAATAAATAAAACAAACTTTAGTTTTTTCATTTTACACAGGAAAAATCAGAGTTTTACATTCGGGATATTAGTCCAGCTAAATGCATCTTCGACCGGGTAAAACTACACAATATTTTAATGCATCCAGAAATCAGCCTATGTAATTCCTGTTTTCATTCTCTAAACAAAGGACCTGAAATATTATATTCTTTGGTAAATCCAATAAAGTGTTCTGGTTAACATTTGTTCCAGATCCGCTGTAAAGCTTGTAAACAATACACTCAAAACATTTTGCATCAGAATACTATAATATAGACTGAGGTTGTTGTTCGTTCTATTTCAGAAAAAACGTAACGGAATTTAATAACTTAAAATAATAATACAGAAGTAAAAACATATTACTGTGCGTGGTACTGGATTCGAACCAGTGACCCCCGCCCTGTCAAGGCGGTGCTCTAAACCAACTGAGCTAACAACGCAGGTTAGATTACAAAAGTAGTATATTATCCGTTCTTATTAAAGGAATTATTGAATTTCCGGCTATTTGATTTTGCCTAGATATAATGACATCATTTTTGCTGTTTTTTTTCGGCTGACTTATTATTTGATTGCTGTAATAATATACTTTTGAAGAAAATACAAAAAAAATGAGAAACATACTTTTAAGCCTGTCTATTTTAATCTTATGCTTGCTTTTAATCTCGAAAGCAGGAGCACAAAACGGTACAAAACAATTTGAATTTGATGATTTTTTTAAGAATTATACATTTTATTCTCCCGGCGTACGTGGCTTCAGGTCAATGAATGATGGGGAAACCTATAGTGTAGCCGAAGCACGCGGAACCAAACTTGTTGTTCATAGTTACGAAACCGGTGAAACAGTGAAAACGCTTCTTGATCTAGCTTCAATCAATAACGAAAGACTTAAGGCTTTCGGTGATTACAGTTTTAATTCCGACGAAACAAAAGTACTGCTGCTCACTGACAGAGAGTCTATTTACCGGCGTTCATTTACAGCCAATTATTTTGTTTATGATCTGGCGAAACAAACACTTACATCTGTTTCAGAAAACGGAAAACAGCAGTTAGCAACTTTCTCCCCTGATGGAAACAAGGTAGCATTTGTACGTTCAAACAATCTGTTTTTTACTGATCTGGCAACTGGTATAGAAACTCAGATTACATCAGACGGGAAGTTTAATCACATCATTAACGGAGTTCCCGATTGGGTTTATGAAGAAGAATTTGAGTTTAATAAAGCGTTTGAATGGTCACCTGACGGGAAATTCCTGGCGTGGGTAAGGTTCGACGAGAGTTTGGTCCCACAGTTCAGCATGAGTATGTTTCAGGGACAAGTACCGGCATTGGATGATAACAAACTCTATCCGGGTGTTGAAACTTTCAAATATCCGAAAGCCGGTGAAGCGAACTCAATTGTAAGTGTTCACACATATAATATTGCAACTAAGGAGAAACATACTATGGATATCGGACCTGAAGCTGATATTTATATTCCACGAATCCGTTTTACTCAGGACCCCGGCCAACTGGCAATATTCAGGCTTAACCGCCTTCAGAATAATTTTGAAATATTACTTGCTGCTCCGGCTACCGGCAAAACACAGGTTTTACTCACCGAAACCAACAAGTATTATCTTGATGAAAAATATTTTGATGATATAAAATTCCTTGATGATAAAACCCATTTTATTATGAGAAGTGAGCGTGATGGATATGCCCACATCTATATATTCAATATGCA
>JAIFMH010000288.1 GCA_020048595.1 Bacteroidota bacterium
TGAGAAAGATGCCCTGCTGCTGGATATTGCCATTGATACTGTTCGACAAGATATATTTGCAACATATAAAATCCAGTTTTCATCAACACGTAACCGCTTGTATGTGAACCAGTACAATTCGCCTGGCGCACTTGTAAAAACATTTGATTTTACTGATCAGGCTGAGAAAAAAAGTTTTAACTCCGCTCAATACATTCCAATGGGTGAAGGGAATGGAGTTTTAGCAGGTACGTATGGCTTTAATGTAACAAGTACCCGGAGGCAATACGATTATTATGATTACTACTATAACAACTATTATTACAATTATTATTCGCCTATCTATTCCAGGCAAACTGATTATGATGCCAATGAAGATAAAACACCCGTATCAGATGGTTATTTTACCGCAACTGTAAATAATGGAATTGCCGGAAAAATTAAATATTACAACTTCAGTAGCTTTAATAACGCATACAAATACATAACTGATCCCAATGCATTGCGTGTAAAAGCAAGACCCGTTAAAAAGAAAGAAAAAACAAATGAAGATGAGCCTTCCGAAACTGACCCAAATAATGACAAAACATTGAATCTAAGGCTTATCACGCATGAAGTTCAAGTAAATAATGGTCAATTTATAATTACAGCCGAAGCATATTCGCCTGAATATCATACCAATACTCAAATGTCATATGATTACTATGGCAGGGCATTCCCGACTTCGTACCAGGTTTTTGACGGATTTCGGTATTCGCATGCCTTTGTTGCAGGATTTGACAGCACAGGAAATATGTTATGGAATAATGGAATGGAAATGCGTGATATCATTACAAGGTACCTGAATCGAAAGCTGAACTGCCTTTTTGAGAATGATGTGGCAATTCTATTTTATAATTCCAATAACAAAATTGCTTTTAAAACTATAAAAGGGAATCAGATTATCGAAAACACTTCATATACCACGCTGGTTCCTTTGAGCAACAATGATAAACCATCTGACGAATACCTCGGAACCATTGAGCACTGGTATAATGACTATTTTATTGCAACCGGGTATCAAACTATTCGCAATAATTATCTCGAAAGCAACAAACGCAATGTATTTTATATCAGCAAGATGGCTTTCAGGTAGAAATATAATTATAAAACTATGAAAGTAACAATGCGAAAATAAATAGGGAGAAGCGAGGCTGTGATGAGTGAATAAAACAGCGAAATTGAATTGAAAATATTATTTTTGAATTGTTTCAAAGCAACAAAAAAGTCACATCTGACAATACAGCATTATACACGGATTTGTTACTAATTGTAGTTTCCTGAATGATTGGGTAAAAATGATAAAAGGCCGACAGATTGAATCTATCGGCCTTTTATCATTTATTGAAACTGGTTATTTTGTAATTTTAATTTCTACCCTGCGGTTAAGAGCACGGCCTTCAGCAGTAGTATTATCGGCAACTGGCTTACTCTTACCAAAGAATGATTTTTCAATTTTTGTCGACTTCATTCCTTTTTTCTTAAGATACTGAATTACATAATCAGCACGCTTTTCAGATAAACGAAGATTATAGTCAATTGATTCACGATCATCCGCATGTCCGGCTACAGAAATTGTAGCATCCGGATTTTCATTCATAAATGCGGCAATTTCATTCAGTTCGATGGTATACTTATTAATAACAATACTCCCATCTGAATCGAAATACACTATTTTTTCAGCCAATGGGCCTTTGTTTTCCGGGCAACCATTATTGGCAGCCACTCCAAACACTTCAGGACAATTGTCTTTGTTATCCGGAATGCCATCACCATCCGTATCAGGACATCCTGCAAACTGGCTTAATCCTTTAACATCAGGGCAAGAGTCTTCAATATCTATAATACCGTCGCCATCGCGGTCCGGGCAGCCATTATATTCCATTCTGCCTGCTACATCCGGGCATTTGTCGTCTTTATCAGCTATACCATCACCATCCGTGTCAGGGCATCCGTTCAGGTCAGCTTTTCCTGCCAATGCAGGACAGGCATCATCTTTATCAGGAATATTATCTCCATCCGTGTCAGGACATCCTTTAAATTCAGCTTTTCCGGCAATTTCAGGGCATGCATCATCTTTATCTGCGATTCCATCATTATCCTTATCCGGACAACCAGCTAATTCAATCTTACCGGCATCTTCAGGACAAACATCTTTTTTATCCTTTACGCCATCTTTGTCAGTATCTTTTGCCCTTAACTTGATTTGTAGCCCTAGTGAAGCATAACTGTAATGATCGTTCTTTTTGTCGCCATCCGAAAAATCGAGTGCCTCACTGTCAAAGATAATATGATCGCCATATTCCAGATTAATGGCCAAATTGTCGCTCAAACGAAATGCAGCTCCTGCTCCTACCGGAACAAAAAACTCATTTTGCTTTTCGGTATGCTCATTAACAATAGCTTCGGGAGTAATACTTTCGAGTGTAGATTTGAAGGAACTAATTCCACCACCTCCAAAAAGGTAAAAATTGACAAATCTATTTTCATTGTAGTCGGTAAAAATCTCATTGATATTTATTGTCAGATGAAGTGCAGCATCCCACAGATCGGATGTTAAGCGGAGATTCTGATCATCTCTTTCACCTTTGAGGGTTGTTTTAACAAACTGCCCACGTACACCAAAAACTGGACTTATCTGATATCCGAGAACAGCTCCGTATCCCAATTGAAATTGGTTGTTTGTAAAATTGGGTTTGTTAATATCACCCAGGTACTGACTCACACCAACATTTGGTTGCAAATAGAAATAACTCTTCATCTTCTCTCTTTTCAATGTATCCTGAGCCCAGGTTGAATTTGAAAATAAGTTCAACGCAATAATTGATATAACAATTAGAGTTATCCTGATCTGGTAATTTTTCATACGGATTAGATTAGTGGTGTACAATTCATCAATATTGTACACAAAAATAAAAAAAAATATTAATTATTTAGCATTTAACCATAATACAGTAAATTAATTTAACAGATAGTCAATAAATTTACACATTATACTGATTTACAATCGATAACGCTTTTTTTTCTTGAATTTACGAATTAACAAAACTTTACAGATACGTTTGCTCAACCTTCGTATTAATTTGTAAATAATGAAAAGTTGCTAATTCGCAAAAAAAAAAAGACTGGCAGTTTTACCACCAGTCTTTTTTTAATAAGCTTAATTTACGTCAATTATTTCATAGATTTAATTTCAACTCTGCGGTTTTTAGCGCGCCCAACAAGGGTTTTGTTAGTAGCAGCAGGCTGAGCCTCACCATAGAATGATTTTATAATGCGATCAGCTGCAATTCCATTTTTAGTGAGATATTTAATAACAAAGTCAGCACGTTTTTCTGACAACTTCATATTGTAAGCAGCTGGACCTTGCGAATCGGCAAAACCTTCAACAGACAATTTAACATCAGTGTATTCCCGCATAACTGCAACTACCTCATCCAGATCCTTGATGAATTTAGTAACTAGTACTGCTTTGTCAAAGTTAAAGTAGACCACTTTTACATAATCAATCTTTTTAACTTCAGGACATCCAAAGTTTGAAGCAACACCAAATACATCCGGACAATTATCATCTTTATCAGCAATCCCATCACCATCCGAGTCAGGACAGCCATTTAACTGAGCCAGGCCTTTTGCATCCGGGCAAGCATCGATATGATCAGCAATACCATCTCCGTCACGATCAGGACAGCCACCAAGTTCTTTCAAACCTGCTACATCAGGGCATTTATCATCTTTATCAGCAATTCCATCATTATCCTTGTCAGGACAACCATTGAGTTCTTTGGTACCGGCAGCGTCAGGACAAATATCCTCACCGTCAATTATACCATCGCCATCTGTATCCGGGCAACCTTTAAATTCGGCTTTACCGGCCACATCAGGACAAGCGTCATCTTTATCAGCTATACCATCGTTGTCCATGTCGGGGCAACCAGCAAGTTCATATTTACCAAAGGTTTCAGGGCATAAGTCATCTTTATCTCTAACACCATCACCATCAGCATCTTTTACTCCAAAATTAACCTGTAGTCCAACAGAGGTATAGCTATAATGATCATAATTTTTCTTATTGCCACCACTTGTAAAATCGAGTTTCTCATCACTAAATACTGTTCGATCACCATATTCAAGATTAACTGAGAAAGAATTATTTAACCTGATTGCAGCACCTGCACCTATTGGCAACACAAAAGTATTTTGGCGGGAAGAGTGTTCTTTTAAAATTTCATCTGTTGTAAAATCTTCAAGTTTTGACTTGTAGGATGATATAGCAGCTCCGGTAAAAGCATAGAAATTAATAAGTCTTTTGTAATTGTATTTTGTAAAAATCTCGTTGATATTAATAGTGAGATGAACTGCTCCATCCCATAAGTTAGATGTAAATAGTTTTTCCTGATCGAATCTTTTACTATACAAATTATCTTTTACAAACTGACCACGAACCCCAAATACCGGACTGAGTTGATAGCCTAAAATGGCCCCAAATCCAAGTTTCTGATGCTGATTCCAAAGATCCTTCTCATTGAATTCTCCAAAATACTGGCTTGCTCCAACATTTGGCTGCACATACAAATAACCTTTAAAAGGGATACTGGTACTATCTTTTTGTGCGTATGTTTTAAACGTGACACTTTGAAAGGCAATTATCAATAAAAGGGCTATTGATAATCGGATAATAGTATGGGAATTGCTCATAAAACATGAATTAGAGAATAGACTTAACCTAAAATTATTCACAAATATAGTTAAAAATAAAAATAAAAAACATAATAGCCCTGATTTTTAAACTAATATATGATAATATCATGATACTTAATTTTCTTTAAAAAAAAATTAACTGCTTTTCATCAATGTTGGATCAAATGCCAACAGTCACAATATTGTTCTTCTGAAGTTAAAATAAATTAACCAACTGATTATAAATGTTTCTTCAAACAGGTATAAAACTGATACAAAACAATAGCTGCTGTTACTGATACATTAAAGGAATGCTTAGTTCCAAATTGAGGGATCTCAACACAAGCATCTACTTTATCCATAACTGAATCGCTTACGCCATCGACCTCATTACCGAAAACAAGTGCAGTTTTATCAGTAATAACCGGGGTATAGTCCTCGAGAATAATACTTCCCACTGCCTGTTCTATTGCAATAATTTTATATCCGGCTTTTTTCAGTTGGTCCACTGCCGCAGAGGTATCAGCAAAATATTGCCATTTTACCGATTCGGTTGCACCTAATGCAGATTTATTGATTTCCCTGTTTGGAGGAGTTGCTGTGATGCCACATAAATAAATTTCCTCAATCCTGAATGCATCCGATGTACGGAAAATCGAACCAATATTATGCTGGCTCCTTACATTGTCGAGAATGCAGACTATAGGGAGTTTGTCGAGCTGATTAAATTTTTCAACACTAACCCTGTTTAATTCGTCCATGTTAAGTTTTCGCATTGTATTGAATTAAGCGACAAATTTATTCGTTTTCTGCAGCTGTTTAGTTTAAAATTTATTAACACTTCGCACAAGTAAAGAATAATCCTGACAGATAATCCTATATTTGCCGTATAAATAATAGTTTTAGGAAGTGGCAAAAGGAAAAGATACTGATGACATTGTGGTAACACCACTTATGAAGCAATACAATACCATCAAGGCCAAATACCCTGATGCCTTGCTATTATTCAGGGTGGGTGATTTTTATGAGACCTTTGGTTCAGATGCTATCAAAACTTCGGAAATACTTGGCATCATACTTACCCGACGGGCTAATGGATCAGCAGCTTATATAGAACTTGCCGGCTTTCCGCATCATTCGCTCGACACATACCTTCCAAAACTGGTACGGGCCGGATACCGGGTTGCTATTTGCGATCAGCTGGAAGATCCAAAACTAACAAAGACAATAGTTAAACGCGGAGTTACTGAACTGGTGACGCCCGGAGTTTCGTATAACGATAAAATTCTCGAGAATAAGGAAAACAATTTCCTGGCATGTATTCACCTTCTGCCAAAAGGCTCAGGTATTGCATTTCTTGATATTTCAACAGGTGAGTTTTTGGTAGCCCAGGGATCAAACGATTATATTGAAAAGCTGTTACAAACTTTTCGCCCGTCGGAAGTAATTGTGCAGAAGAATAAAAGACAGCAGTTTATAGAGTCCTTTGGCGATAAATTCTATTTCTCATATTTTGATGAATGGGTTTTTACTATTGAGTTCACCAAAGAACTTCTGCTCAAACAATTTGGCACTGCATCACTCAAAGGATTTGGTATAAGTGAACTCGAAAACGGAGTAATTGCCGCCGGAATTGCGTTGTATTATCTTTCGGAAACCCAACACGATAAAGTACAGCATATCTGTAAAATATCGCGTATTGAAGAGGATCATTATGTTTGGCTCGATAAGTTTACGGTAAGGAACCTGGAACTACTTCAATCGCCAAACGATAATGCTAATACATTGCTTTCAACTATCGACCGGACTATTTCGCCAATGGGATCGCGTTTGCTCAGGCGCTGGATTTTACTTCCCCTGAAGGACCGGCTTCCTGTTACCGAACGTCACGAAATAGTTGATTACTACCTGCAAAATGAATCTTTTACAGAAACAATCGAACAACATATCAAAACGATTGGAGACCTTGAAAGACTAATCTCAAAAGTGGCTGTCAGCCGGGTGAATCCGCGGGAAGTATTGCAGATAAGAAGAGCACTCCAAGCACTTTTACCTATAAAAGCTGCCTGTACAAACGCTACACACGAAGTTCTCAATCATCTGGGCGAACAAATAAATCCATGTGAGCTTATTGCCGAAAAAATCGGGCAAACCATTCAGGATGACCCTCCAACTATGGTTTCGAAAGGACAGGTAATTGCGCCGGGAGTTTCGGCTGAACTGGATGAATTAAGAGGTCTTGCGTATTCGGGTAAGGATTATCTGATAAAGTTGCAACAACGCGAAATTGAACGAACAGGAATTACTTCGCTAAAAGTAAGTTTCAATAATGTTTTCGGATACTATCTTGAGGTTACCAATTCGCATAAAGACAAGGTACCCCCTGAATGGATGCGTAAGCAAACATTGGTTAATGCCGAGCGATATATTACTGAGGAACTGAAAATTTATGAGCAAAAAATACTCGGAGCTGAAGAAAAAATATTTGACATTGAAAACCGGCTTTATAACGAGTTAATTCTGCACCTGGCAGAGTATGTACAACCGGTTCAACTCAATGCTCAACTTATTGCCCGACTTGATTGCCTTCTCTCATTCGCACGCGTTGCCAGATCCAACCGGTATGTAAAACCAAAACTAAATGATTCCTATACACTTGAAATCAAAAATGGACGGCATCCTGTAATTGAAAAGCATCTTCCAACAGGTGAAGAGTACATTGCAAATGATATTTCGCTTGAGAATGATAGCCAGCAGATCATTATTCTTACAGGTCCAAACATGTCGGGAAAGTCGGCTTTACTCAGACAAACTGCATTGATAGTACTGATGGCACAGATAGGCAGTTTTGTGCCGGCTGATGAAGCCATAATAGGCATGGTGGATAAAATTTTCACACGTGTAGGAGCTTCTGATAATATTACTTCAGGCGAATCAACATTTATGGTTGAAATGAATGAGACTGCAAGCATTCTGAATAATATTTCGAATCGCAGCCTGATTTTACTTGATGAAATTGGTCGTGGAACAAGCACATATGACGGAATTTCAATTGCAAGGGCAATCACCGAATACCTGCATGATCATCCGCTTTATCGTGCCAAAGTATTGTTTGCCACCCATTATCACGAGCTTAACGAAATGGCTGCCAGCAAACCACGTATTCGTAATTATCATGTAGCTGTAAAGGAAATAGGTAAAAA
>JAIFMH010000279.1 GCA_020048595.1 Bacteroidota bacterium
ACTTGTCCCAGCCTATTCACTTCCATCATATGTTCTGGGAGTTCGCAAGCCTGAACCGGTGTGGGAAAAAACAATTCTAATTGAACCACGTATGGGAAATCTAACATCTGTAAAAGGAGTCGGACTTACTGAATTTGGTCCGGTGGCTGTTGAATGGCAAAAAGATGGAAGAAATTCTTTGAAGTTCAGCCTTGAAATACCGAAAAATGCAAAAGCCGTTATCAGGTTGCCAAAACAAGGTGATCAAAATCAAATCATCTTAAATGGACAACCTATTGATTTTGTTATTAAAGGCAGATTCCTTGAATTTAAAGTTAAATCAGGTGTATTTAATGGTGAGATTGCAAATGCCAATGACCATGATCGCATCCCGCCGGAATAAATTGACCACTTAATGGCGGGGGTTAAATCCTTGATATAAATTACATATAGTTAAGCCAATTATCCTGGCTGAATGGGGTCAGAGTATCCGGCTTTTACAGGTTTTTGAATAACTGCCCAGTGAAAAAAACTGGCGATTTAATTGTTTCCCAAGAAGATCAGGAATGGAACTCCCATTATGGCATCTTAAGAGTGCTTACAGAATTCCAAGGAACTAGTTAACATTTTTCTGCAATAAAATCTCAATATCCGCCCATGATAAAATTTTAAAATTCTGACTTTGTTTTTTACGCCCATCGTAATTAAACCCGTCCTGAACCACTAAAATGCCTTTTTGGAAACCTGGAAGCGGAATATTTGTAACGTCCAGTCCGTCGGTTTCTTCCACACCATCAATTTTTCCATCGGAAATTCTGAAACTTCCGAGGTATTTATTTTTTCCCTGACGCTCATAAACAGCATATGAGTAATTTCCCTGAGATGAAACTACCAGATACCCGTTTCCATTTCCGGTGTCGTAAATTGCCATACCTTCTACATCATATTTTATATTATCATTTTCTTCAGAACTTTGCATAATATACTCTCCATCTGTGCTGCCACCTGGTTCGGCATCAAACTTCCAGATTCCGGTCTCTTCTTTTCCGATATAGACCAACCCCTTTTCATCATCGGCCACCATTCCCTCAGTTTGTGAGCCTAATAAAAAAGAACGCACCAGTTTGGCATCGATTTTATTCTCAATTTCAATAAGTTCCCACTGTTCCACCTCACCTGCCTTGCTGTTCATAAAAACATAGAATTTACCTGTTTGCCTGCTTTTATACATGCACAAGCCATACACTTCGTCTGTCATTTCCGATTTAATTATTCTGGCGTGCAGTGTATCTAATATGCCGTTTTCACGAATCCTGAAAAGCGATATGGAATGATAAGTACGGTTCGAGGCAGCAAGAATGTCAATAGTGTCACCAATAAACTGTAGACCATACCGCAAATCGCAGTTATTCATACTCCCGGTCACATAGTAACTCAATTCTTTACCCTGAAGATCGTAAGTTATCATTCCTCCCTTTTTATCGGTACCGATAATTATTGATTTTTCGGGGGTTTGACGATTTATCCATATAGCCGGATCATCAGCCGAATCTTCATTTCGTGATTGTGGGGTAGCAATGGTTTCAACTCTTGCACTTACTATATTTTTTATATGTTCTCCAGCCTTTCTCGAACCTTCGCTGGGGCGGTTGCACGAATTCAAAAAAACAAAACTTACCGATAGAAAAACAAACAACTTCATTACTCGATTCATCTGTATTATTATTTTAGTATTAAAATGGAAATATCCCCGAAAACCGTAAATTGATTTTCGGGGATCTCTTTTCTAAAATACCAATTAACTGGCTAATTATTGAATTTTTCCTGATATAATTTTAACTCATCTTCTGAATATTTTTCCTTAGCGCTTTCCGGTATATCAGTCCTTTGGTTAATGACAGCCAATTCACGACTTTCAATAAAAGTGTTTACACCCTCTTTATTTTTGCTAATTATGAAATGGTCGTAAAGTTCCCCGGCAACGGTAAACGCTTTGAATTCGAGCTTATCACTGTTAACATAAACATGTTGGTAGAGTTGTGTCAATGACCCCATACGGTCGCTCCAGAAGCTGGTGTTAAGCCCATACATCTTAGGACCCGATACCGAAACCACGTACAAGGGCATATTTTTACCCTTAACTTTTACTCCTTCAGTATTAAAACCTCGGCAATAAGTATGGTCGTGTCCGGTAAGTACCAAATCAACTGCATATTTTTCAAGTAAAGGTTGTATTGTATTTCTGTATTTCTCATTGTTACGTCCCTGGGAACACGAATAAACCGGATAATGGGTGAAAAAAACTGTCCACCTGTTAGGGTTATCGGCAAGAGTCTTATCGAGCCAACTGATAACCAAGGCACTATCTTCCTTGTTTTCTCCAAGTGCCGGAGAATCAAAAGAAATAAAACGCACACCCTGATAATCAAGATAGTAATTTCGGTTACTGTATTTAGGAGAAGGTGAGTTTGCCGGATAGCTGAAAATCTGGTTCCAGTGTTTAGAGAAAGTACGTGGTTGATTTTCCGGTTTGTCGTATTCGTGGTTTCCTGGCGTAGCTACAATGGGCGTCATCCCAAAAATCCAGCCACCTGCATAGAAAAACTCGCGCCAGTATTCTTCGGTACTACGGCTTACAAGGTCGCCTGCAAAAAGCATAAAATCGGCTTCAGGGAAATGCTTGTAGGCTTGTCGCAAAGAGCGTGAACCTAACGATTTAATGTCGTTTTGTAAATCACCAAAATAAAGAAATGAGAAAGGTTCTGCTTCTATGGCAGAAGTTTGAATCTGGAACCACTCGCTCCAGTTTTCGCCATCGCCAACACGGTAAGCATATTTAGTTTTTGACTGAAGATTTTCAAATATTACCTTGTGCCCCATCGAAACCTGACTGCCTTCTTCCCATGGCGAATTTGTTCCTGATACTTTAATCACTTTATCTTCAAATTCGGGCGACGGATCGAGAATAACAATTTCTCCAATACTTCCAGTTATGTTAAAAACTGTGCGCCATGTTACAGCTCGCGTTGTTACCGGGTCGCCAGAAATTGAAACGACTATCCTGTCGGGGTAAACACCGGGTTCATAGTTTAAATACTTGTTATCACTTTGCTTAATGTCTGTATGTTCAACTTGCGAATTGCAGGAAACAAGAACAGCAAAAAGAACCAGTAAAATATTTTTCATGGTTATAAATATTAATAAATATTCAATTTTAATCCGGCCTGGAACCTTGTTCCATTCTCAAGCGATGAATAGGTATAATCCTGCTTCCACTGATAGGTTCTCTGCACTTCGTTAAGCAAGTTATTGGCTGAGGCAAAAAATACAAGTTTCTTAGTGATAAAAAAGTCAATGTTGGCATCAAGATATGATACTTTATCATAAAAAACATCGTACTGTGCGGTTTGGCCATTGCTGGTTAAAAAGTCGGAAGTATAGTTATAAGAAATCCTTGCGCTGAAACGTTTGTTGTCGTATGCCAGCGAGGCATTAAGAATGTCTTCGGCAGTTCCTGAGAGTTCGTATTCATTATCTTTGTTATTCACCCAATTGTGGGTGAAATTAGCATATACACTAAAATTGCTCAACACTCCCGGAAGAAAATCGAGTTTTTTCTGAAAAGCAACTTCTATTCCATATAGGTTTGCATTCCCTCCGTTTCCTGGCGTAAAACTTTCAAAATCTTTCCCTTCTGCCTTATCATATCGTTCGATGTAATCGGCCTTTTGTTCTTCGGTATTATCGGTTCGGGCATTAATTTCATCAGGTGTTGGTAAATATGGTGAAACTTCTTCCCAGGGTAAAACTTCTATCATCTGAACTTCATAGTCACGGATATTTTTCATATATACTCCTGCTGAAAGCAAACCGGTCGATCCCAGGTAATATTCGCCCAAAAGGTCGAAGTTATGGGCTAAAGTTGGTTTAATATCCGGGTTTCCAAAAGAGATTTCCAGGTCATTGATATCGCATTTGGTATAAGGTACAATATCGCGATAATTCGGACGACTGATTGTTTTGGTGTAAGCCAGACGAAATACACTTTTTGTGGTAGGCATGTATTTAAGGTGAACACCTGGCAGCAGAGAAATATAATTCTGGCTGGCGTTTACTTCATCAAAGGTTTCCGCACGTTCAAAATATTCGAAACCATGGTATTCTATTCTGGTTTGTTCAGCCCGCAGCCCGGCGAGCAGGCTCATTTTATCGCCTAATTTCTGTGTCGACATAACATAACCACTGTAAATGTCTTCAGAAGCTGTATATCCATCAGCAATTTCAGAATTATACAGTGTAACTATCTTCCAGAAGTCGGTCGATCCGTTGTAGCTGGTAATCTGCCGTCCAACCCAATCGGCTGTAACAGACTGACCAACAGTATAATTAGAATTATTAAACACTGAACTGACATCCTGCATGTTTTGAGCAAAATCGTTCCACATCCATTTCCAGTTGTAAACACCGGGAGATTCGGGATCGTTGTCAAGCGGCTTCCATTTGACACGGCCTAAAGTCTTACGGCTCTTATCCATGGTTCTGGCTTTCATTCCAAATTTAAGTTTATTTTCATATTTTCCCTGAATTAACGGAAGTTCAAAATCGGCCTGATAAAGAAATTGATCTACATTTGAGCGCCTCTCCCGTCCTTTGAAACCGTCGAGTTCCCAGGTATCCACCCGGTTTTCGTCGATATCTTCTGACGTTCTCCCTGCAATTTGTTCTAAAACATTATCTATACCAAATCCTTTGTCGAGACCGAGATAACGGGGATTCGTGAAATCCATCACCACAGTTTTCTCATTATAACTCTGCAGTTCGAAGTCGCGTGAATCAGGTTCGTCTTCTAAGGTTGTGATGTATGAGAATTTCCAATTGGCTTTTAAAAGACCAAGGTTATGTTCACCTTCAAAGCCCCAGTTATAGATTTTTTTATGCACCAGATCTCCGCCTTTATTATTTGCACCGGCATATACATGTCGTTCAAGTTCAGGATGGAATGTGGGATTCTCAGGATCATAATCTACATACCTATTACCCGAATTATCATCAGTTCCGTCGTTGTCTTCATCTAAAACAATATATGGTCTGCCAGTAGCATCGTCAACGCCGTCGCCATCTGCATCAATATCCCCGTCAATTTCATCTTCGAAATCTTCCAAATCATCAAAGACCTGCTCAAAACTTTTTATATCGCTGTATTCATCAGTCATTAACCAGTTTCCTTTATAGTCTCCACCAATATCATCGATACGCAGCGAGTAAGTTTTACGCCAGTCTTTGTAATCATTAACAATACCTGTGAAAGCTACCGAATGGTTTTCATTAAATTTGAAATCAAGTCCAAGGGTATAACTCTGCCTAAGGCGTTCCATAAGTGTTTGTTCAATATTAAGGTATTTTGGCACAAAATATTCGGTACTACCAACCATAGTGGGTTCCCAGGATGAGTTGTGTTTATTAGAACCTAATTTCTGGTCGTAAATAGATGCAGATCCAATTACACCTAACTTATCGTTAAAATACCTGTCTCCAAAAATAACGTTCCCATTTACCTGCGGATCACCGGTTAAAAAGTTATACCCGGGTGCCCCTGAAACAGAAAGGCGTTTTGAATAAGGCGCTTTTCGGGTAACAAGATTAACTGCTCCACCGATGGCATCACCATCCATATCGGGAGTAATTGCCTTACTCACTTCAATAGCTTGTACCATATCTGCCGGTATTGCATCAACGCCTACCGAACGGTTATCGCCGGTACCGGAAATGGCAGTACCGTTGATTGATATGGTGCTTTTTGAAGGATCAGTACCCCGAATGCTGATTAATTTGGCTTCACCCTGATCGTACTGAACATGAATTCCCGGAATGCGTTTTAGAGCATCTCCAATATTAGGATCGGGAAAATTTCCCACCTGATCAGACGAAATTACATTCATTATACTCGGAGCTGTCAACTGCTGGTTAAGTGCTTTTAAAACACCACCTGCGCTTCCTTTAACAACAACCTCGCCTAATATTTCATTATCGGATAACTCAAAATCAAGGGTTAGTGTCTTGCCCTCCTCTAGGTTAACACTTTTTTCTACCGACTTAAACCCAACATATGATACGGTAACTTTGTATTCGCCGGTGTTTAATCCGATCAGACGGTAAACACCATTATTATCAGCAATTGTTCCTTTATTTAAAGACGTAATAAAGACTGCTGCACCTGGAAGAGGTAGATTTTCTGAATCAACTACTCTGCCAGTTAGAGCACCTTTGCTATCCTCAATTCCATCTGATCCTGCAAATATGTTTGCATATAAGAATGAAAGGAATAAAATAAGTAGTAAAAAGGTCTTTTTCATAAGTTTCTTTCTTTGTAAATATTTAATTTATTTTGGTGGCAAACCTATTTTATATATATTACAAGGTCATAAAGATATTATTACAAGAATATAACGATTAAGTAAATTAATGGCTTCTCCTAATTCTTTCAATAAAACAACTCTAAAGTGTGCATCACACAATAAGAAATTCAAAGCTGGCACTGTTAGCCCCTCTGGCAGAAAATATAGGGCCTAACAGTTAAGGCCAACTTAAGATATCTGGACAAATTTGAGACCCAATTAAAAAAGACAACTGCATTGTTGAATGATCATTCTTTGATAGATTTGTTAAAACATTCGAGATGGACCAATCAGAGATCAAAAATATAATCTTGAGTCACTTAAAAAGGATTTGATCCAATTAAGGTTGGTATTTTTGGATCTTTTGCCAGAGGAGATAATGAAAAGGGTAGTGATATTGATATCTTGGTTGAGTTCAAAAGGCTCCATCTTTGTTGACCCTTATTAAATTAGAGAATGACCTTTTAGAAATCATTGGTATCAAAGTTGACCTGGTTACAATAAATATTTTAGCTCAAAAGCTAAAGAAACATATTGATTTGCCCAATGATTTTGCAATGGAACTTGGATTGATTCCATCTCAATCACTGATTGATAACGAGACTAAAGAAGCTATTTCAAATGACCTTCTGCCAAATATTGCAGATACTACAAAAGATCCAGACTTTTATACTATGTGGATTATGATAGAAAAAGTTCAAAAAGCAATAATTGGAGGGATTTGTTTTCATGGAGAACCCAATGAAAATGGAGAGGTTGAAATTGGTTATAGAACTGATTTTTATTATCGCAACAGAGGTTTTATGACAGAGACTATTGCCGGATTGATTCGTTGGATTCGTGAGAATAAACATGTCAAAGCAATAAAAGCAGAAACGTTGATAGAAAATAGTTCCTCTGTAAAAGTGTAAGAAAAAAATAATTTTGAAGTGATTCAGCAAATTGATAAATCTGTAATTTTGAGATTAGAGCTAAATTAAAATTAAAAACGCTACGGTAGTGATTAATAATAGTATTTTAACATGGATTCGAAAGGTATCTTTGCTGAATATTTGAAAAATGATCCCTCTTTAACTCAAGAAGAGGTTGAATTGATATGTAGTTATTTTCAGCAAGAAATCATTAAGTCTGAATTTAAATTACTTATAGCCGGAAATAAATACAAGAAAATTATTTTTGTTGTTAAAGGAATTTTGAGAATTTTTATCATTGATAATAATGGACAAGAAGTGGTAAAAAACTTTATTGAACCAAATTGCATTTTTGCAGATTTTGAGAGTTTTGATAAAAACCAGAATGCTTTGATTAATGTAAGTGCAGTAACCGATTGTACAATACTTTCACTTTCAAAAGCTGATGCCAATGAACTTATCAAACAACTTCCAAAATGGGAATACTTAATGAAAGTTAGGGGTATTCAGGCTTTGAACGAAATGATAAAAAAGAGGGAGTTTTTGCTTATTGGAGATTCCACACAACAATATCAGCATTTTGTAAAACATCATCCCTTATTGGCGC
>JAIFMH010000180.1 GCA_020048595.1 Bacteroidota bacterium
GACCCGGACTAAATTCCATAATAAAGTGATCATTGCAGGAAATGTTGTTACCGGTGAAATGGTGGAAGAACTTTTGCTGGCTGGTGCCGACATTATTAAGGTCGGAATCGGACCCGGATCAGTTTGTACCACACGTGTAAAAACCGGTGTTGGCTATCCTCAACTCTCAGCCATTATTGAATGTGCCGATGCAGCTCACGGACTTGGCGGACAGATTATCAGCGATGGAGGTTGCAGTACGCCTGGCGATGTAGCAAAGGCTTTTGGTGCTGGTGCCGACTTTGTAATGTTAGGCGGAATGCTGGCCGGACACGATGAAAGTGGCGGAGAACTTATCGAAAAAAACGGCAAAAAAGTAAAACAGTTCTACGGAATGAGTTCAACAACCGCCATGGATAAACATGCCGGCGGAGTTGCTGATTACCGCGCCAGCGAAGGGAAAACGGTTGAAGTGCCTTACCGCGGACAGGTTGAAAATACATTGCTAGATATATTAGGTGGAGTGCGCAGCACATGCACGTATGTGGGTGCTTCGCAACTGAAAGAGCTGACTAAACGAACAACTTTTATACGGGTTGCAGAACAGGAAAACCGGGTTTATACGGATGGGAATTAGAGATGAAATTGTTTATCAACAGGTTTTTATCTTTGGAACTGAGCCGATACAGGAAATTTTAAAATCTATAGGTTAAGCCAACAAAACAGCAAAATATAAAAGTATCAGATACATGAATCATCCGAATTCGATAAGAAAATATATTGAGGAAGCCCTTCAGTCCAACCAGCTCGCAGTTCTGGCAACCGTTGGTGATGATCAGCCACACGCAAGCCTGATTGCCATTACACCTTTTGAGGGATTCCGTCAGCTGATATTTGCTACATACCGCAATACACGTAAGTTCCAGAACCTGGAACATAACAACAAAGTTGCAGTGCTTATCGAAGGTAAAAATGATGACAAGTCGGGTATTCAGAACGGTTTCGTGATAACCGCATATGGGCGAACGGAAGTGCTCAGTTTCGATGCAAATAATATTGCATTGAACACTCTGTTGTGCAAGCACCCTGATCTGTTAAGCTTCACCAGGGAAGAGGATTGTGTACTTATTTCGGTTAAAGTTGAAAAATACCAGGTGGTGCAGGGAATTGATAATGTAGTGTGGCTTTCTGTGGATGATTTAGATAAATCATGAGGTAGGAGTATTCAATCCATTCCCGGTTGGCATGAATAATAGTAATTTCATACTTTCGTGCCAAATCCTGGTTATGACCAATACCCAACCCTTCACCAAATCTCGACGGATTGAAGTTGTTGATACCCTGCGGTATTTTGCTAGTATGGCAATCATGTTGCTGCACAATCCGGAGTATTTCGATTTTTATTATTCAACGGAATATTTACCCGGTTGGCTAAAAATACTGGATGTCAGAATTTGGAATTTGAATTAATTATCTCAGCTAATCAATGGGACAGCAAACTTTAGTCTTTTGCATTGGTTTAATAAAAAAGAATAAAAATGCAGAAAAACTGGAAATTTAAAACAGGAATAGTCTTAATAATCCTATCCGTAATGCTCTTTCTGTCATTACCCGTTATTCCTTTTTTATCAATCGATAGTAAAGTTAAAATTACAATTAGTACTATTGCTTTTATCCTGGCAGAAGTAACTTTCTGGACCGGGGGAATACTGCTGGGGAAGGAACTGTTCAGTAAATACAAATCGTACTTAAATCCAAAGAACTGGCACAAAAAGAAAGCCGGAATTGAAAAAGTTGAAGAATCAGATAAAGCAAGAGCTGACAGAACATACATGAAAGGCTGAACAAAATGGAAATTCATGATAAAAACAGAGCGAAAAAAGCTGAGCAGCCAGTTATTCCCTTTGCTTCAAAGGAACAATGGGAACAATGGCTTGAGCAAAACCACACGGCTTCTCCCGGAATCTGGCTGCAGTTTTTCAAAAAAGGATCCGGGATTGCTTCTGTTACTTATGCCGAGGCACTTGATGTAGCATTGTGTTATGGTTGGATAGATGCCCAACTTAAATCCATTGACGCACTTTCGTATAAACAACATTTTACTCCCCGCAGGCCACGAAGCATCTGGTCGAAAAGAAATATTGAACATATTGCCCGTCTTATAAAAGATGGCCGGATGAAACCTGCCGGACTGAAACAAGTGGAAGCTGCAAAAGCCGATGGCCGCTGGGAACAAGCTTATGATTCGCCAATGAACATGATTTTACCTGATGATTTTATTGCTGAATTATCAAAAAACAAAAGCGCTTCCGAATTTTATGAATCGTTGAACAAAACTAATAAGTATGCAATTTGCTGGAGAATTCAAACAGCCAAAAGGCCGGAAACTAAGGAGAAACGGATAAAAGAGATACTGGAAATGCTGGAGCGGAAAGAAAAATTTCATTTATAAATATTACGCTATCAAAACTTCACAGGTACAAACTTAACTTGCTTGCATACAAGCTCAAAACGTTTTTACATAGATACAACAGGATTTTGAAGTTCACGCTGCAGTGGCATTGTAATTATTAGGGAAAATCAGTATGCCATTCTGACCACGAAACAGAGATTCGAAATTTTAGTCAGTGCTTATGTGCATTAACAAATTCATAGGATGTTGAACCGGTTTTCTTCCAGATGACTGTAAAAACCTTTAACTTTTCAAGATTCCAGGTTGTATCTGTTTTAGTTATAAAAGTATATTCAAAAATACTTCCGGCTGTGGATGGTGAAGTAATCTGTTCGCCCCAGGTTGTATTGTGAGCGCTTGCCCTGAGCACATTATCGTGTTGAACAATTCCGGTCTGTCCTTTTTGTATTCCCATCACACTGTCTTCGACCAGGTAGGCACAAATATAATATTCACCATCCCCACCATCCTGAAAAAACTCTGTCCGGGTTTTAATCTCGATAGTTTCGCCGGCAATTTTCAGCTTAAAACCTGAATTGGCAATTACTGGTAATACTAAAAAGCTATCAATAGCATAAACGCAATTAGCTTTAATTATAACAGGATCAGATATTGTTTCGCCATCATATCTCATCTGGTTTTTTGCGTTTATACAAAATGTAGGCCATCCGGAACCAGGCGAAAACCTGTAACAAAACTCAGCTGAGACCTTGTTGTAAAATAAGGAAGCACCACTTCCATACATTGAAATACATACAGCATCAGGCTCAAGTAAAGGCACAAGTTCGGCATTCAGTGTCCAGCCCCATGTACCGCTCAATCCACACCAGGTAGCCGTTTGTTTTGTGAGGAGAGCAGTATTTTTTTTCTCAACAACAAGCGGAATGTCATCATTTTCTGAATCCTTTGTACAACATGTAAAAAGGAATACCAAAACAACAAAACCAGCTAATAATAAATTTTTCATTCTTTCTATAAAAACATCTTACAAATCTAAACTGAATACAAATGCCAGCAGAATTTTATTGTTTTTTATTCTACTTTACGAAAATGAAAAGTCAACCTGTTTTTACCCTTGATCACTGAAGGGAACATATTGATTTTTCATTTTTACACCCTTAAGTGCATTAGCAGAAGACTTAAATTGAATTCTGAATGCTATTCTGGAAAAGTAGAATTTAAAGAAATTGTAAAATTTCACTTCAACCCTGGTTCGGGCTTGTGCTGATTTCTGTGTTTGCGACTACTAAACCTTTCTATATTTATACCACAGTAAATCAAATCATTTCTAACTCTATCCGGCACTTACTACAAAACCCACCCTCTTTTTGATCAATATCCTCTACATATGTACTCGAACGCATAACACAAGTAGGTGTATGGCAATGGATTAGTCCGAATGTATGTCCCAGTTCGTGTATCACTTCTTTTGTAAAACGCTGAAGAAGTAACTCTTCATCAGGGGGCATTCCATACCTTTCGTTACTCAGCCTGTAATGAGAAGCTATAGCTGTTTTCCCGTTAAGTTGTGCCTGTCCGAAAATAAAAGTAAGAATAGGGATGAAAAGATCAACATTAAACAATCCGATTGTTTTAGAATTTCCAAGTCCGTTTATAGCATCAACTTCTTTAAGCAACATATTGCCATTATATTGCCTGCGTAACGGATCAAAAAAATCACTGATGTCAACATGTGCGTCCTTGACAGTAACAATGCAACTGAATTCGCGCGTAACAACCTCGGAAATCTTATCGAGAAATCCCCTTTCAAATCGGCCAAAAGTTAAGATTGTTATTGCTGGAGTATTCATTCAGAAGTAGTCAGAATTATTAGTTTTAATGCGATGATCAAAAATTAAAAATGTTTATTCAGGTAAGATCTTTGATGATACTTTATAAGAGCAGGAATACCCCAACCCCTAAAACCTAACTCATAAATCCTTCCTTTCACGCTTTCAACCCGTATTTCTTGATTTTATTGTACAGCGTTACCCTGTCCACTTTTAAAGCATGAGCCGTACGTGAAATATTCCAGCTGTATTTATTCAGAATCTGAAGGATAAAGGCTTTCTCAAAATCATCCAGACTTTCAACATTGCTATCGATGGTATCCTTTCCGAAAGGAAGGTCCTTCAATTGGATTTTTTTACCACTTCCGACAACAATTGCCCGCTCAATCATATTTTCGAGTTCGCGGATATTTCCGGGAAACTGATAGCCAAGTATGCGCTTCAATGCAGCTGGTTCGATTGTTAGGAGCGGCCTATTCATTGAAATACAATATTTCTTTATAAAATAATCGACCAGTAACGGAATATCTTCAAGCCTTTCCCGCAATGGAGGCACATGAATATTCATAACGTTAAGCCGGTAATAGAGGTCTTCGCGGAATGTCCCTTTCTCAACCATACTTTTCAAATCGCGGTTAGTTGCGCAGATCACCCGAAAATCGGAAGATATTTCCTTGTTCCCTCCTACCCGCATAAATTTCTTTGATTCCAGCACACGTAAAAGCTCAACCTGCATTTTTTGAGAAATAGTAGCAATTTCATCTAAAAAAATAGTACCACTATCAGCCATTTCGAAACGCCCTTTGCGATTGTACAATGCACCGGTAAAAGCACCTTTTTCGTGTCCGAAGAGCTCGCTTTCAAGTAAACTTTCAGTTAAAGCGCCACAATGCACACTCACTAACGGGTAAAATTTACGGAGCGAATTTGCATGTATAGCTCTTGCTATCAACTCTTTACCTGTACCACTCTCTCCGGTAATAATTACCGATGAGTTTGTCGGAGCAACGCTTTCAACTTCGTGGAGTACTTTTTTTATAGCTTCACTTTTACCAATTAAATCTTCGACACTTTCAAGCGAATCTACCCTTTGCTTTAACGTTTCATTTTCCTGGGTTAAGGAAATCTGCTTTGTTGCGTTGCGGATCAGGTGCGACAAATCATCAGGATCAAACGGTTTGGTTACATAATCAAAAGCACCTTCCTTTAATGCTTTAACTGCAGTATCAACGGTTGCAAAAGCCGTCATCACTATTATTATTGAATCCTTATTCAGTGTTTTTATTCTTTGGAGCAGTTCCAATCCATCCATTCCCGGCATCTTTAAATCGGTAAGAATAATATCAAAAACATCGGATTCGAGTATAGATAAGGCTTGCTTGGCATTTTCGGCACAATCAACACGAAATCCGTCTTCAGTAAACCAAAGATTGAGGGATTCCCTAACAGATTCTTCATCGTCAACAATCAGAATTGATATTTTCTTTTCCATTATGAGTTCTCCTTAAATTTTAATTATAGGTAATAGTATTGAGATAGTAGTTCCTTGGCCTGGTTCTGATTTCACCTGAATCTTGCCTTTATGGCTTTGAATAATTCCATGAACGATTGGCAGTCCGAGTCCAATTCCGCGTGCCTGCTGCTTTGTTGAGAAGAACGGCTCGAAAATATGTGGAATATCTTCAGCCGAAATGCCTATTCCATTATCAATTATTTCCAGTTTAATTGTATCCTGATCAAGATTTGAAGTCCGGATAACTATTTCGCCATTCTCGGTAGCTGCTTCAGTTGAATTAACAAGCATTGCCACACAAGCTTGTTTAATTTGGTTTGGGCTGCAGTGAATCAGATCGGATTTTGCAGTAAAATCTGTCACGAAACTGATATTCGCAATTTTTACAGGATGCGACATTAAATTGTAGGTTTCGTGTAATATTTCGTGAAGGTGCTTTGGCTCAAAATCTTCCTGATCTTTTTTTGAAAAATCGAGTAACCCTTTTACTATATCACCACAACGTTTCGTCTCTGCTTCAATCATTTTCAAATGTTTAAGCATTACTTCACGTTTAGAATCAGTATGGTCCGTATTACTCAGGAGTTTATAAACCAACTTGGTATAAACCAATATTCCTGACAAAGGATTGTTGATTTCGTGAGCCACGGATGAAGATAATTTCCCAAGTGAAGCAAGCCGCTCGATATGAATTAATTCACTTTGAGCGGTACCCAGTTCTTCCGACTTTTTCTGAACTTTATATTCAAGCTGCTGCGACCAGTTTTCTAATTCAGTAGTTGCTGTCTGCAGGTTATCAAGCATATCATTAAATGCAACAGATACCATACGCATATCATCCAGTTGATTGGGTCTTATTTCTACCCTGGTACTTTTATCTCCATTTGCAACAGAAATACTCGCCTTAACAAGCCTGTTCAGCGGATTTAAAATTTCTCGCCTGGTAAATAATATCAGAAATGAAGAAAGTAAAAGTGTGGTTAAAATTGCGAGGAGATAAAATTCAATCGAAGATTTACTGACAGCCGCATCAAAATCCTTTAACGGGACTTTAATTACCAGCGAGCCAAGTACGTCTTCGCTTGCTGAATGGGCATGACAGGAACTTTCGTAACACGACTTTGAGTTTAGTATAGGCGAACGGATTAAAAGATGCCTTTGACCGCTAACGGATTTGCTCATCTTGCATTCACTTTCGGCGGTTATAATTTTATACGATTTTTCTTTTCGTGGAAACATAGTTGCCAGGTCATTATGGCAACTCCGGCAATCCGGATTGATGGTTCCGTCAGAATCAGAAGAAGATGAAAAGGATGAATAAATAAGACTGTCGGAAGCGTTGTACATATTAACATCTTCAATACCTGGTAATGTATGAATTACATCCAATGTATTCTGAAGTGAACTTTCGTCATTCTCGAGCATAGAATGATATAATGCACCTTCAACAAGTGACCCAACATTGTTCCCACTCTGGAGAATAACTGTATTCAGGTATTGTTTGTAAACGGATTTAAAAATGATTCCAAACGACACAAACAGAAAGACTGACAGAATTGTAATGATAAGCACTACCCTTCCATATATCGATCGCCCAAATCGCAAATACTTCTTAAAAAACATACTACCCGGATTTTTGTTTCCTTTTAATTTATTCTTGAAGTTCATAGGATCATCATTTTACACCTTTATAACTTTGGTTAAGTGGTTATATATATCGTATCATATATATATCAACGCAATATAATGAAAAAACTGATGAGAAATTCATCAGTTTCTAATTATTTTCGAAAAAATAGCTCTTTCTCGTTCATCGGGATCCGATTTTTGGTAGCCCAATATAAAGATTTCAGATTTTAAAGAAGAATTTATGGATTTAAGAACTCCTTCTGAAAATCCTGCCATATCTCAACAGGTAATTCCGAGAGAGAATTGTCAACCAACTCGCCTCCATCCTGTAAGGTGGCAAAAGATGTTTCGGGAGAATACTTACCCATATTGATAGCAAGGAAATCTTTATAGCGTTCCAGTTCCTTTTTAAACCATTCAGTAGCTTCGTCAGCCAGGTAACAAGCAGGAATCTCGGCAATCCAATTTGTAGGCTTTATGCTGTATAACCATCCTTTTCCATAAGGGTCTTCATTCAACAATTGATGAT
>JAIFMH010000064.1 GCA_020048595.1 Bacteroidota bacterium
TACTCGCCAGGATTGGCATCAGCCGATATGCACTTACTGCACAATACAGGATGAGTGATATTTTTAAATCTTCATATGCAATGCCTGAACTTCCACGGCTTATTGTTGGATTAGAAATCGGGCTATTCAAATAGAAATTAGCAAAACTAAAAAAAGAAGCTGCCTTTTGGAGACAGCTTCTTTTTTAGTAAGAGGATGTATTGCTTTTGAAATTTTATTCAAATAATACCTTTTGATTTAAAGCGGCATTCTTTGTTGTTAATTTAATAAAATACAACCCTTTATAAGAATTGGGAAAGGAATAATTCAGGATATTTTCGCCATTGTTAAGTTTAACAGACTTTTCAAACACGATTTTACCCGTTACATCAATAAGTTGTAATGTTCCCTTATCTGCCGAAGGAATGAAACAGGATATTTTTACCTTTCCATTTTGAGCAGGATTAGGATAAACAAGCAAGCGTTTGTTGCCGGGAGCTTCGTTCATTCTAATGCTTGTTAACACTCCATTGCTGGCAGTAAAAAGGGTAACAAAATTCTGATAGTAAATATTGGCGAGGGTCGCGTCATGAATCACAAGAGTGTTCTCATCATTATCATTATCGGCGGCAGCACTCCAGTTATGTGAGCCTGTCCAAACCATTGGATCCGATTCAGAAGCGCTCTGATCTACTACCATATATTTATTATGCATGATTCCTGAATTCCCATAAAAAACATAGTTAGTCGTTCCCAGGGCGTCAAGAAGGGTTGTATTAACGGTACTTCCGTTACCGCCAGAGGCATCTGTGAGCATATTTACAATACTCCCGGCTGATTTACTTGCGGCAATAGCAACAGCTATTTCATCACGTGTAAGTAACATGGTTGCAATATTCAGATCGCTGTTGGTGGTGTTGATATGTTGAACGATTTGTGCGTTTACCCCATCAGTTGGGCTGAAATACGATTCTACTCTTTTTCCGTTAATAACGTATTCGTGTGGAGTGTTGTTCTTCTTGGCGGATCCGAATTTGGAATTTGAGGCATTTGGTGCGGATGTGTTTGATCCCCACATTTCTTCAAATTCAATCTTGTAGCCGCGTGCAAGGCTCTGATCCTGCACTATAATTACATTATTGGCATCCAGGTTTATCTGCTCATCTGTTAAATTTGTCGAACCGGTCCATACCCATGGGTCATTCGGATCTGCTGACTCAGTATCAAACAGGAGAAACTTGTTATGCATTAAGCCTTTACGTGCAGGAAAGTTAGATGTAACATAATTGTCTGGTCCTATCAGTACATTTACAGCAGTACCTGCCAGTTCGTCAACTCCATAATTAGCTGTTGTTCCGCAGCCTATTACACGAACCGTTACTCCCCGGTTAGCCGCAGCTATTAAAGCAGTGCTGATATTGCTTAATCCAGAGTTGTTGAGATTATAGATCACCATATCAATCGTATATTTAGCCTGATTTATATAATTTATTAAGGTATCATCAATACTCTTGTTCAGGTATATGGCATCCACTCCTGTGGAATAAGAATGGTCAACCGGCGTATTAAAATAAGCCTTTATATCTCCGCTCGAGTTGGAAATAGTTGCAAAGGGCATGATCGCTGAAAATGCCGTGTCGCTTCCATTTACTGAAAATGCCTGCACCCAGGTTATCGCACCTGCATCAATTCCTGAGAGTGCAATGCTGTGGCTTGTGGTTCCTCCTATACCACTCACCAGGTTTGTTTTCACGGTTGACGCTGATATCCCGTAATACATCTCCGTAGTTCCGGTAATGTTCGTTGTCCAGTCAAAATCAAGTTCAGATTTTGTAAGATTGGAATTGTTCAAAGGACTTGTGAGATATATGGCACTGATCTTTTGAATATCGGCTATGGTACGTGGCAGCAACTGGTACCCTCCGCTGCCGGTAAAGGTATATTGTGACATTATAGCTGTCAGGTTTATCAGGCCATGGGGAATGGGTTGCCCGATGATATCAGCCTGGCCGTTTTTAACAAATATGTTAACGGCTCCAGCTTTAGTAGTAATAGAATATGTTTTATTGCCTACAAATACTTCGCCGGCATTAGTGAAAGCTGCACTGTCTATTTCAACCAGTCTGCCCTCATACGTTTCACCAACCTGGGCTGGTGTTAAAACAATTGGTTCCGGTACCGGATATCCTGTTGAATCAATTACAACACTGTTCAAAGGATCGAGTTCGAGCAAGCCGTTATAATTTTTAAGTTTTCCGGTAACTGTTATCGAATCGCCTTTGTGTGCTTTGGTAACCAATGCTCCATACGCAGGAATTCCGGCAGTATTATCCTGGAAATAACGTATAGGGCCAAATTCAGCCCCATGGGTAACAATTCCTTTAACAGTTACAACAGTTCCCACGGGCAAAGCACGTGCTTCTTGAATTGTATTTTGAGCATTGGTGATGGCAGCAATTCCTAGAAAGACAAGGGCAAGAATAATTGATTTGTTCATGTAATTAATTTTTAAAAGTCATGTAATTTTTTAGATACTCTGTAAGGTTAGGTTTTCTGATGCTTTGATTTGAATCTCACCATCGTTTAAAAAGGAGATAATTTATCAGAAAAAATTGGGGGTACAAACGTACAAGTTATTTTTAAGTAATTAATCAATTAGATTGCAAATTCACTATAAAAAAGACATTACATTAGCGTTAAAATCATATAGCACAGATAATCAAGCCTGTAAATAGTAATTGGGAATTTATTTTACTTCATGATATTTATAAACGAG
Organism: Bacteroidota bacterium; assembly: GCA_020048595.1. Taxonomy (GTDB): domain Bacteria; phylum Bacteroidota; class Bacteroidia; order Bacteroidales; family UBA4417; genus UBA4417. Next base: position 2,756 of record JAIFMH010000064.1, read on the forward strand.
TTTAAACTGCTTATTAATAACCAAATTGATATCGCAGGAATCATAACTGCTCTTAAAAATATAATTCGTTTGGTATTTTTATTTAATTTCGTCAAATAAAAAAATATGATCCGTGTCTGATAGCCTGATAATAATTCCCACATATAACGAGAGGGAAAACGTCGCGAAAATGATTCGCAAGGTTTTCTCACTAACAAAGGATTTTCATCTGCTTATTGTGGAGGATAATTCACCTGATGGAACCGGGGCCATTGTTAAAAGTCTGATGCCGGAATATGAAGGTAAGTTGTTTATAATGGAGCGCAAAGGCAAACTCGGATTAGGAACCGCTTACATTGATGGTTTCAAGTGGGCGTTGGCTAATGGATATGATTATATATTTGAGATGGACTGCGATTTCTCGCACAATCCTGATGATCTTATACGCCTTTATAGCGCCTGTGCAGTTAACGGGGCCGATATGGCAATCGGTTCGCGATATATCAAAGGTGTAAACGTAGTTAATTGGCCTATGGGTAGAGTATTGATGTCGTATGGAGCTTCCATGTATGTTCGTTTTATTCTGGGGATGCCTGTTGCAGATACAACCGCCGGTTTTAAATGCTATACTGCAAAAGTATTACGAACTATTAACCTCGACTTAGTAAAGTTTATGGGTTATGCGTTTCAGATTGAGATGAAGTATACTGCCTGGAAACTGGGATTTAAGATTATTGAAGTACCGATAATTTTTACCGACCGTACGGAAGGAACATCCAAAATGAGTTCCGGAATATTTAAAGAAGCCTTCCTGGGTGTATTAAGCCTGCGATTCAAAAAGATAAAACCCTTGATCGGTTAATTGACATACAGTAATTAATCCATTAAGTTTAAGATTATATAGGAATGCATCTGAAGATCCCCAATTACCTTTTGTATTAATTAAATAGCCATGATTGAATAAATCACATACAGAGATGATATTATTTTTAATCATGGCGTGTTCCATCTGAGCCGTAAAAAATAAATATTAACAGATGAAAATTTTTTACGTAAAACCAAATATTAACAGTAGCAATTAACTACTTTTACAGGCTAAACAAATCTTTAATCCTAAACCATGTTATCATGAAAAAAACTTTACTTTTTAAATTATTGGCATTCAGCCTCTTTGCACTTTTTAGTGTGGGAATGGTTAATGCGCAAAACCTCGTCGTTAATGGCGATATGGAAAGTTGGACAGATGCCTCCACTATAAATGGATGGACCCTTGCTGAAAATATCACTCAAGAAGCCACAATTGTTCATGGGGGAACTTATTCTGCAAAACATATTGGAGGAACAAAAAAACTTAGCCAAACCGTAACTGTAATTCCAGGAAAAACATATGATATTTCAGTTTGGTTTTATGTGGAATCTGGCGATGGAACAGATGGCAGAATTTGGGCCTATTGGCAGGATAATGCTAATGTAAACCTAACCGACAATGCAGATGAATTAAGAGGGCCAAATGGTCTTTATTTTACTTCAGCTGCTTCCTGGCAAAATTATACTGCAACTGTAACAGCTCCTGCGACTGCCACAAAATTGCTTTTTGAATTTAGAACATATTCCACAGCAACTGTTTACTGGGATGACATGTCAGTAACTGAAGCTTCGTCTTCATCAGTAGCCACTGACCTTTTCATTTCGGAATATGTTGAAGGTTCAACTGGAAACGACAGAGCTATTGAAATTTTTAATGGTACCGGTGCAGATGTTGATTTAAGTGCTTATTCAGTTAAGCAATCCTATAGCGGTGAAGGCTGGGGAATAAGAGGTGGTGTTCCTATGATTGAATATGTCCTTCCCCTTTCAGGTACACTTGCTAATGGGGATGTTTTTGTTATTTTTAATGCTGAAACTACTAATCCAGCAATTTTAGCAGTTGGAGATTTAGGCCTTACTTATAATTCAGGACTAGCCGGATGCAGAAATGCATCGTTCACTGGTAATGATCCAATGGGATTATTTAAAAATGATGTCCTGATTGATGCAGTTGGCATAGAACTTTCCACGACAGGACCATGGGCTGTTGCTGGTGTAACTGGTGCCACACAAGATCACACTTTAGTGAGAAAAAACACTATCACTGGAGGAACAACTGATTGGGCAGTATCTGCAGGTACCAATGCTGAGGATTCTCAATGGATAGTTTATCCAGCTCAATATATGGATGATCTTGGGATTCATACTTTTGGCGTGGTAGCAGATGTTACAGCACCTGTTCTTACTTCATCACCCAAAGATGGCGATACTGAAGTTGCAATTAATGCTCCTATAGTTTTAACCTTTGACGAAGCTATCCGGAATATCGACGATTCCGAAATTACTGATGCCAATGTTGCTGCATTGCTCACAATGAAAGAAACCGATGCCAGCGGTGCTGATGTTCCATTTACCGCTACTATTGATGCCGCTAAAAGAGTAATTACTGTTTTACCAGCAGCCGAATTGGCTATTGGCCAGGTTTATTATGGTGCTATTGCCCCGGTTGAAGATGCTTCAGATAATGCTACTACAGAAATGAGCATGACTTTTACTACAATCACAAAATATATTGTTACATTTAATGTGGATATGTCGTTGGTTAAAGGCTTCGATCCGGCTACAGATACCCTGTATATTGCAGGTACCGTTAATGGCTGGACAGAACCTGGTAAGGATTTAGCTTATAAATTGACCGATGCTGATGGAAATATGACTTACACCATAGATCTGGCTTTAGACATCCCTGTTGGCGAGATAGCATATAAGTTCTTTATAAATGCAGGATGGAATACATGGGGAGAATGGGTAGGAGATCCTAACCGTACCGCAACCATTACCGGAAATACAACCCTTAATGCTATTTTCGGAAACCAGGGAGGCCCTGTTTTCGTGAATGTACCTTATGCTCAGGATTTTGAATACTCAACGGCAAACTCTGCGATGTCGCTTGCCGGATGGACCAATGCAAATGTTGAAGCAGGTGGAACAGCTCTTTGGTTATCTAAAACATTCGACTTAAAGAAGTATGGCCAGGTAACTTCATTTGGTTCTACATCAACGGGCGCTGATCAGATCTGGTTGATCACTCCCGGAATTCTGATGTCCGATTCATTAATTACAGATTTATCTTTTGATGTTAATGTAGGTTACTATACACATGATGGATTGACTGTAAAAATCTCAACAGACTATGATCAAACTGTTGAAGGAATTACTACAGCTACATGGACCGATGTAACAAGAGAATTTGTTATTCCTTCGGTACCTGCAAGCGGTTACGGTACCTTTACGAATGCAGGACATCTGGATGTTTCAGCATATACCGGCACAATGTATGTTGCATTTGTTTACGACGGGGATAAAACAGCCTCTCAAACAACTACTTATCAACTCGATAATGTAGCAGTGAATGTGCTTGGATACGTAGGCTTAAATAAAATGTCAAAAAGCGAAGTAACCATTTATCCTAACCCCAGCAACGGCAGATTGCAGATCACTAACCCTACAAATGAAGCACAAGAGATTGCTGTATTCAATTCACTTGGCAAACAGGTAAAATCTGCAGTTTCGGCTAAGGGTATTATTTCATTGGATATTTCTTCACAATCAAAAGGATTTTACTTAATAAGGTTAACAAATAAAGCTAACAAATCAGTTCAATACAAAAAGATCGTATTGAAATAGTCTGGTTGCTATAACTTAATAGTATTGAAAAAAGGCATGATCTTATTTAAGATTATGCCTTTTTTCTTTATAATAGGGCTTGCTGAAAAACAAAAATCGAATGTCTCTGGGTTTTCCCGGAGGGAATCAACACCAATAGCTAAATGATTGTGGAATACGGGATTGTCCGTAGAGCATTAATATTCATTGTATTATGTTGATTTATAATTCTTTTCAAAGAAGCAGGCAAAAACTGCCCGCTTCCTTTTGAAAAGAGTTTTTGGGTTTCCAATTCAAAAATACAATAAAAACATCCTTCTATCAACGAACAAATATTTTTGTCGCATATCCTTGTTTAATTTTTATTTATGAAAGCAGTAGCCTGACGGAAACGAATATCTTTTCAGAAATCGCAAGGGGATCATAACTGCTATTCAAATTGAAGGGTGTTTAAATTGTATGATTGTCTAAACTGATTTAATTTCATATGTTGTATTATTTTTAAGTACATACCTTATCCTATTCAAGAGCTTTTTAGCTATTCGTATTATAGCTTTATTCGGCTCCATTCTTTTGCTTAAATTGCTGTATGCTAAAGCCATTGATGAATCATTCCTAATGGCAACCCAGGCACTTTCAATAAGCACTTCTCTTAAAGGTTTATTACTGCGATGAGTAATGCCTCTTGTTCTGTCTTTATCGCCCGTAGAATTTGTTGATGGGACTAATCCTATGAATGAGCACAAGTGATCAAGATCTTTAAATCTATAAATCTCTTCAATCTCAGTTAACAAGGTTACTGCCACAATAAATCCAATTCCTGGAATACTTTTCAAGTCTGCAATTGCTTTAGCATATTGAGCATCTTCCTTTACTATCCTTTTAATATCTTTGGTTATGTTTAAAAGTGTTGTTCGCAAATGAATTACTATTTCTAATGTTTTTATCAATACTATATGCCCATAATCTGTTGTTAGTTTTACAGTTTTCAGCCAATTTGTAAAATTATGGGACCAATATTTTGAAGCACCTGATAGTTCCAGTGGAATTGAAATACCATTGCGGTACAAAAATGATTTTACTCTGGCCTTATTGCGGCTGATCTCTTTTACCAACGTCTTTCTATATCTCACTAAACTTCTTAGCTCCTCCATTTCTGCTTTTGGAATGTAGATTGCCTGCAGCTGTCCATTTCTGAGTGAATTTGCTATTTTTCTACTATCACGTTTATCTTCTTTTTGTTTCCTTTCTTTATCCGTTGTAGGAATATCGGCTGGGTTAACTACAATGTTATTAATGCCGTTTTGCTCTAAACTCCGGTGGGTACTGAAGCCAGTAAACCCAGCTTCATAGGCGGAAAAATACTCCCCGCCAGGAAAATGTTTTTCTAAATAGCGCCTTAATAATAAAGCGCTTGGATCAAGTGAAAAGGTCTTGAAAGGTGTTTCTTCCAACATTATAGTGGCCTTCCAGTTTGTTAGATGAACATCAAGTCCGATAAATATTTTGTGTCCACCATAATCTAAATTACTAACTTTACTTTCCATAAGCTTCTGTTTATTAGTTATACGGTTCTCTCAAAAACTAAATTAACTAATTATGCAGAAGCTTTGATTTATTATTTTGCAAACATAAGGCCTGACGGGGAATCGGGATTGGAGGTGTATTTGTTTTTATTGATATTTTTCCCCTGTCGGGGAAAATCAAATCGATAATGTGCATGGATTATAAAAGGAATTGTAAGTTATCCTTGCATTGGCTATTGTGTGAACAGCAGACAAAGCATAGATAAACAGCTATTTAGCTATTTCCCAGCAGACCCTAATTTAGTAATTACGGTCATCATAATAAGAATCATATACATATCAATCAAGTGATTGATAGTTTCATTCTGAGATTTGGTACAAGCTTTTTTCAGTAAAACAAACATAACTTAGCGTACATCTCTTGTAAGAAAAAGCAAATAAAAACCAGGTCTCTAACCCCCGATTCTGAAGTCTCCCCTCACGAAGATCCGGAGGTGGCTAAGGATAATATTTTTTAAACCCAAATTGCGCAATAGGAGACAACGTTGAACTATTTGCGTAGGTTGGATTAACCCGGATGTAACGAATCTTAGTTTGTCAAATAGTTGTAGTTGACAAACATTAGATTTGGTTTATCGCTTGTGTAAATGCGCAATTTGGGTTCAACATGGTTTTATCATTTGAGTATTCTCTCTGCTTATGAAGATAACCCTGTTTTTTTACTTTGTTGATTTGTTCACAGACCCGTATTAATTATTCTCCAACTTCTCATTCTGCCCTATAAACCCGATGTAAAAGGATTACGCGTTGAGGCCAGAAAAAAAAAGAGGCCTTGCGGCCTCCTTTAACTAAAGAAATGAGTGATGATTATAAATTAATTCACTTTACTGTCAGAAATGTACTTGAAGGTTGGAGGACTTCCTCCTGCAGCAGCAGCAGTGCACTGGTAGACATATTCATGGTACTCAGTCCCTGCTGCCACACCAGTAGGATAATATACAAGAGTAGTAAGGTGGTAATAAACGTCAATACCACTTACGCTTGGAATAGCATTGGGATAACGGAGTTGAGCAAACTTCTCCATCCCGCCTTTAAGCCGTTCCCACATCAAAGCAACTTTTTCTTCATCAGTAGCTAGTGCATTCAACTCAGGGTCAATAGTAGCAGGTTGAACATAGTCGCCTGTAAAATAGGGATTACGATAACTCAGCCGGAAATTTACATTTGAGTATCTGCTTGAAAATCCCCAGTAATACTCTTCATTTTTATAATACGGGTGAGCAAATATTGCAATTTCAGGTGTTGCTAATACATAATTAACCATTAGCTGATAATCAGCAGTAACCATGGTCATTTTTACTGTTGGATCGAATACCCATCCTGAATTCGAAAAAACAAACTGCTCTGTTTTTTGAATCTGGAATGTATTGGGTACCCATTTCCCACTGGTTAAGGTAAATTGCATTGCACCAGCATACGTTGCATTGCTACCCGATTTGTACACCGCATTTTTTACGGTGCCTTCCAGCGCAAACGGGAATTTTTGAGCTAATAATTGTGGAATATAAAGGGGGGCATTAGCCGAAGAAATATAGCTTAATCCCATCGAAGTGTAATCAGCGGGTTGGAGTGCCATAAAAGTATTATCAGCAGGCACCCAGCTGCTTCCATTAAATGTATATACTACATATTGTTTTTCGCTGCTTTCAACGGTTAAAGCCTCTTTCACTTCAGAAATCTTAATGTTATCAACTTCATAGGTAGTTGTTTTTAACGGATCAGTTCCACGATCAGCTGCTGACCGGCCATCACCTCTATATCTGAAGGCGATATGAACTTTCTTGCCGGCAAAGGCTGTAAAATTAGCTATACCTGCATTAACAAATGTTGAATAACCGCTTGTAGGAAGTTCAGGAAATGTAAAGTTGGATGAAATATCCGCCCAGGTAGCACTGCTGATGTTATCTTTATTCCCGTCAAAATCTTCAGACACCCATACTGACAGGCAGTTAGCATTCCAGTAGCCTATAACAAGATCGAAAGTAAGTTCTGGTGCAATAGCGGCTTGTAAATCAATTTCAGGGCTAACCATCCATACGTCATTTATTTCAAGTGAACCATTTGATGTTGCCTGAGCATAATTGTTTCCGCTATAAATTCTGCATTGCCAATCTCTTACTCCGCTAACATCTTTGCTGATCCAGCCGTTTTCACTAATTATAGTGTAAGGACTAACAGCACTAACCGTATGGTTGGACCAATCCTCAGAAAAATACTTAACTTCTGTAGATTGAGAGGAAGCATCTGTATTTGAATAGTTGTATTCGACAAATTTGTACTGTCCGGCAGTAGCAGTCGGAAATTTAGCAGCCAGAACTTCAGGTAATTTTGCAGAAGGTGAAACTGTCGGTGTAAATGAAGGAACATAAACTCCGCCTCCCCATGCTAATTGATAATCAGCATTTTGCAGAATATTTACCGTTGTCAGATCATTTAAATAAGAAGGCTTGTTCTCATCATAATTGTAAGTAAGTAAAGTAGCCGAGTTTAAATCGAATGAATAGAACATTTTATTTAAGATGGCCGGGGCATAATCAGCTGCTCCAAAAGTGGAATTCAAAGCTAAAGATGTACCAATAGCATTGGCTGCAGCGATTTCTTCAGGGGTAGTTGCATCTGCTAAAGCTGCTGTTTTGATAGCTGCATAGTCAGCAGCTGTGAGCGTATAGCTAACGGTGCCTATATTGGTAGGTTTGGACATTTCGTCAAGACCGGTGAATTGATCGTTGAATTTGGTACAACTTCCAAGTAGTACCATAAATGTCAAACCTGATATAAATGGAAAGAATATCTTTTTCATGTTTTTCGGTTTTTAGAATTTAATTTTTAAAGTACTGGAGAAAGTTCTGCCGAATCCATAAAAAACAGGAGAGGTTTCCCAGTCGTGGTTAGCTCCATCTGTAGCATCGGTAATATATTCAGCATCTAATAAATTTTGAATATTACCAATTATGGAGGCATCAAAATTACCTATTTTGAAGCGATAGCTCATATTAAAGTCAAGTGTTGTTGCATCTGGTATTTCCCAGGGCTGGGCAAAAGTTGTCGGATTCAAACTTGTACCAACTGAGGAAATATTGTAGTATGCATAGTTGCGGCCAAAATAGTTAACATCTAATCCCAGGTTAAATCCTCTCAATACCTGATATTTTATGCCAAAAGCAGCAGTTGTTTGCGCTGAATTGCCAACATGTATGCCGGCAATATTCACTACAATTTGAGCATGGTCAGGTCCTTGCATTTCAACTACATTGCCATTAGCATCAACAGGTTGTCCTTCACGGTTATAGAGATAACCCGAAGCATCGTCTTTCCAGTTCCAGTCTCCTATGGAAATCATACCGGTAAATTCAAGGTTGTCAAAATAGCGGGTTACAAAATCAAGCTCTACTCCCTGGTGGAGTGCATTTACACCTTCCATATTCACAACCAGACTTTCCTGGCTGTTTGCATTGATTGCCCGAACCATGGTCTTATCTTTCCAAAGTGTACGATAAATATTTAAGTTAGCTGAAAGAAAATGCGATTTGAATCCATATCCAAGTTCGGTTGAAAAAGCTTTTTCATTAACAGCATTCGGATTTGTTACATTGCTGGTGGTTGATTGAAGAAAAGCTCCTCCTGAGAAGAATGGTGCCCGTGAAATAACACCTATATTGGCAAATACATTATGATAGTCGTTAAGGTTGTAATTGGCGCCGCCTTTAGCACAATATCCCAAGAAGTTAATTGTTTCCGATTTGGCCTGGTCGCTGTCATAATAGAATCGGTCGTAACGCCAGTAGGATGTATTAGATCCTGATAAAGAAATGAAAGTGCTAAGTTTATCTTTATTATATTCAGCTTGCATAAATAAGCCCTGGCTAAATACAAAACCATCATAATCACGGTAAACCACATCACCAACACCTAATTTTTTGCTCATATACGATTGATCGGAAAGATTTGGGCGGGAAGTTTGATCAATAAAGAAGTCACCTCCGTACAGATCGGTAATTTCATTTGTATGAACTCCTTTATAGTAACGGAGGTCAATACCGCCATAGAAATCAATTGCGTCTTTTATTTTGGTAGTGAATGTTGAGAGCGCTCCATACCATTGATGTTTGTTAACGCTTTTCGACATAACCATCCGGGAGCCCTGAAGGCTTGTATTATTATATGCATATACTGCGCCATAATCAAAAGTCCCATCCAGGGAACGGAAGGTTGTATTAGGGATTCCGTTAGATGCTCCATACCAATAGTTACGGTCAGTGGATGTAAATCCTTGTCCGCTCGAGCCATAACCATCACCGATTGAAGAATAAATTACCGAAGAAAGGCTAGTTTTGTGATTAATAGTCCAAAAGTGATTTAAGGAAAGTTGTGGCTTGTTATACACATTGAGTGATGAAGCTCTCTGCTGTCCGTTCATATCGAAACCATAGGACGGATTGTAAAGGTATTTACTTTGTTGCTTCTGCCATTCCGTAATCAGCAATTTGTCGTTGTTGTTTCGTTGGTTGTGCCACTGAGGCGCACCAAATGCGGTAAATGATAGGGAATGCGACGGATTAATCTTTTTCGAAATATTTACAAAATACGAATAGGATTCAAATTGAGTTCCCTGGATATATCCATTGCCAGATGTTTTAGCACCTGAAAGGGATATCGCCCAATTCTTTTCTGTTAATCCGGTAGAAACCGAAAATCCAATTTTGTTATATCCATCACTGGCAATCCCGTAAGAAACAGCTCCTCCTTTTTTTGCATCAGTGGTATTAGTAAGAATATTAATAGAACCGCCTAATGATGGGGCTGACACTTTTGATGCTCCCAATCCACGTTGCACTTGCATGGAACGTGTTACATCGGACAAACCTGCCCAGTTCGACCAGTAAACACCTCCCCATTCCATATCGTTAACAGGAACACCATTAATCATTACTGCAATATTAGCAGATTCAAAGCCACGCAGGTTAACACGTGAGTCGCCATAACCGCCGCCTTGTTTTGTTGCATATATACCTGGGGTTGATTTCAGAATTTCGGGGAATTCCTGCGTGCCTAATTTTTCTTCAAGCATTTTTGGTTCCAGGGTTGAAATTGCAACAGGAGTTTTCCTGTTCACTGCAACCGATGCTAATATTACTACTTCCTGCAAGCCAATTTGATTGACAGATAGTTTAATAATACCCAGATCCGATGTTTGTCCCTGTTTTACAGTAACATCAACTTCAATAGGAGCGAAACCAACATATTGAACAACAATGGTCTTTTTCCCTACAGGAACTTCAAATTTAAATGCTCCCTTAGCATCGGCTGTAGCCCCGGTGGTTGTTCCTTTAACAAACACCGATGATCCGATTAAAGTTTCATCTGTTGACGCGTCTTTAACAACTCCTTTCACATATCCTTGTGCAAACAGACCTGTATTAAAAAGTATTAACACCAAGGCAAAGGCAATTCTTTGTAGTTTTTTTTTCATGATAACTGAATTTTCATAAATTGTTTTTTTTAGCAATTTTTCGTGTTTTTATATTTGGGAGCGTAAAAATAGATTTTTTTTCATACAAAAAGACTTAGAGTGATTCTAAATAATAAAATTGCTACTTTGAAAACTTTAGAATTTGTATAGGGTAAACGATTTAGGGGATAAACCGGCAATTATATGAAGGAATAAATTTTTAAGCGCGGCAATATATCCCCTTTATTTTGCTGATATTTGTTTTGCTTTACTATTGCTTACATTTTAAATAATCACCAGTCACAACTAAAAATAAGGAAAATCTGGATAATTGAACCCGAACATATCCTGAAGTAAAGTACTTTTACATTGATTTTTAAACCGATCCCAGTTATATGAAATCCAATGATATTTTAATCCGGAATGCAACAATAATAAACGAAGGACAGCAGTTCATCGGCTATGTGCTTATCAGTGGTCAGCAGATCAAGGCCATTGGTGAAGGTAAAATAGACAATACGTATGACTATGATGTGATTGATGCCTCCGGATTGCTACTGTTACCGGGAGTTATCGACTGCCATGTGCATTTTCGCGAACCTGGGGTTACTCATAAGGCGGATTTGTCAACTGAAAGCCGTGCTGCTGTTGCCGGAGGTGTTACTTCGTTTTTCGAAATGCCAAACACTCAACCCCAGACCGTTACTCTTGAATTGCTCGAACAAAAAATGGCATTGGCAGCTGAAAAGTCCCTGGCTAATTATTCATTTTTTCTGGGCGCAAGCAACGACAACATCAACGAAATAGTAAATGCCGATCCACATACAGTGTGTGGTGTGAAGGTTTTTTTTGGTGCTTCAACCGGAAATATGCTGGTAGACAATATAGGTACACTGGAGGAAATTTTTAAGCGCTCACCCATTCCTGTAGCTGCTCATTGTGAGGATGAGGCAATTATTCGCGTAAACACCGAAGCTATGCGCTTGAAATACGGTGAAGATGTACCTGTTGAAATGCATCCCGTAATCCGTAATTCAGAGGCATGTTTCCGTTCCAGCGAACTTGCAGTTACTCTGGCCCGAAAGTACAACACACGCCTGCATATAACTCATCTTTCAACTGCTGATGAACTCAGCCTGCTTGACACTGGTTTGCCGGATCAAAAACGGATAACTGCTGAAGTTTGTACCCATTATCTTTGGTTCTGTGATGATGACTATGCGCAACTAGGCACAAAACTGAAAGTTAATCCGGCTGTTAAATCTGCATCTGACAAAAATGCTTTATTGCAAGGATTACTCGATAACAAAGTGGATATAATTTCCACTGATCATGCTCCTCATCTGGCCTCTGAAAAAGCTAATTCGTATTTTAAAGCTCCGTCAGGGACACCGCTTGTGCAGCATTCATTACCGGCAATGTTACAAATGGTAAAGCAAGGCAAAATTGGACTTATAACAATGGTTGAGAAAATGTGCCATGCTCCTGCTGCCTGTTATGGTATTGAAAAACGTGGCTTTATCCGCCCGGGCTATTTTGCTGACCTGGTACTTGTAAATCAGGATCAGAAATTTACTGTCTCAAAAGACAACATCCTATATAAATGTGGATGGTCAGTCTTTGAAGGCACAACTTTCGATGCTCAGGTTGTGAAAACTTTTGTTAACGGTCATCTTGCATTCGACAACGGACGGATCAACGACAACAAAAAAGGATTAAGGATTACATTCGACAGAAAATAAAGCATAATGACCAGAATACTTTTTATCACAATACTTGCAGCATTTGTCTCTGGATGCTCGCAGAAAGAAATAGTTGAAGCAACTTATGAAAATGGCAATCCAAAGATTGTTAAGTATTACCATAAAAAAGCTGGCGAACTTATACTCGACCGGGAGGTATTGTATTACGAAAACAAACAGAAAAAAATAGAAGGCGAATTTAAGGACGAGCAGCGCACTGGAAACTGGAAAGCCTGGTATGAGAATGGTAAGCTATGGAGTGAAGGAGAGTATAAGGATGGAAAACGGAACGGAGTTGGAATTTCATATCATCCAAACGGGAAAAAATACATTGAAGGAAAGTACCTCAATGATATTCGGGTAGGAGCATGGCAGTTCTACGATACCACAGGTGTATTAACCAAAGAAGTGAATTTCGATATGGTGCCGGATTCCCCGGAATCGGATAGAGAGGCCGGAGAATAATATCCCCGGTTATTTTACATAAAATTTTACATAAACCGGCAAGTGATCGCTGTAACCACCATAATATTTATAGCCGCTCATAGTGCGGTTAGGGCGCGATTCGCCGGTTTTATTTTTAAAAAGTAAGTAATCGGCACTATAAATTTCAGCTTCATTAACGGATGTCCTCAGGCCTTTTTTTTGCGAAAGCACATTTCCCGATACTATAATCTGGTCAAAAAGATCCCAGTCCTTATAAAAAAGGGTTCCTTCGCCTTTTTTGTATTCGGGAAACAGCAGACTATACAGGTTGTTATTGGCGATTGTCTCGTCATGGGTTAATGCCTTTAAGCCTTGTGTGATACTTTTATCCGAGGGTTCATCGTTAAAATCTCCCATAATCAGAATACTGGGGTCTTTTTCAAGCTTTTGAATAGCATCAAGCTTTGATCTTAACACATTGGCTGCAGCCATACGCTTTGCTGCCGAAATTTCAGATCCTTCGCGGCGCGAAGGCCAGTGGTTGATGAAAACATGAAGGACTTTGCCTGTAGTAAGTTTTCCTTTCACATAAAGAATATCACGTGTGAGGTCGTTATCCGGTAATGTAACATGCAGTTGTTCCGATGTAACAACTTTAAATGTTGACGGGTTGTAAAGCATAGCTACATCAATACCCCGCTCGTCGGGGCTTTCAAAATGTGCGATGCTGTATTTTATCTTGCTGAGCCCTGCTGAGGATGTAAGCATTTCGAGAACCTGTCTGTTTTCAATTTCTGCAAAGCCAATCAAATCGGGCATAGCAGGTTTGGCTATATCTGTTATAACCTGCCCGATATGTTTTATTTTGTTATCCAGGCGTTCTTTCGTCCAGGGAACTTTTCCTGAAGGTGTAAATTCGTCGTCATTAATTTTAGGATCGTTCAGCGTATCATACAGATTTTCCACATTATAAAACATGGCTGTAAAAGGCTGTTTTGCGGATTTCGTATTTTTTTTTGCCGGCTGGGCAACTACTGCCAGCATTGGAAGCAGTGCGATTAAAAAAAGAAGGTTTCGGATTTGCATGCGCAAATGTACTGTTTTATTCCTTTTGGGTAAGAATGAAAGTACTATAACAATCTTCTGTAGCCTCCTGATCTTTATACTGCAATAAAAAAACCGGCTTCTTTCGAAACCGGTTTTCAGTATAAAATGATTAAATGTTATTAGTCAGCAGTAACTACAAGATATTTACTTCTGCTCCAAAAATCGGTATAGTTCAGAATAACCAGTTTTTCAACTAATTTCTTGTCAGCTGTGCTAACCAATTTGTATGATCCGGTAGGATGGTTTGAAAGCAGAACTGCTTTTTTCTTGTTGATTGGAAGCTCAGTGAAGACAGTGATATCGGTTTTGGTAAAATTGGTTTTATCAAAATCGGCAGTAACCGTTTTGGAACGGCCAATTCCAATGAATCCACCTGTTTTATCAATAACCTTTTTTTCTTTCAGCTCTTTGGTTGTGCCTACTACAAAATAAGCAGTATTAAGGGCAGCTGTTTTTTCATCAATGGCTTGTTGTTTGGCTTTGTTTTCAGCACTAAGGTTATCAACGTTAGCATTAAGGTTTGTTACCTGATTACCTAAATCAGCAACTTTAATGTTAAGTTTACCAAGCTGATCTTTTAAATCTGCGATCTCAGCATCTTTCTCAGCAATTGATTTTTCAAGGTTTGTAATCATTGCTTCAAGTTCAGCAACTTTAGCTGTGGAGCCTTTAAGTTGTTTTTTTAATGATGCAACCTGGGCGCGGTTTTTTTCCAGAAGCTGATAAATAGCATTGATGTCGCCGGTTATCTGTTCACGTGCGCTTGATTGTACCTCTGTACCACCTTTGGTATTCTGGCTGATAATATTTTCTTTCATTTTGATTGAATCGAGGTTCGATTGAATCTCATTAAAAGCTCTGACGAATTCCATAACTGTGGTATCCTTTTGAAAACCAAGAGCAAGAAGACTGTCGTTTTTGGATTTCAGCCTTGCATTTTCTTCTTTCATCTTATTGCAACTCACGGTCATTAACATGGCCGGAATAAGCATCAATAACAATAATTTTTTCATAAAAGTTTTTTTGGTTAAAGGTTAAATAACGAGCAAAGGTACAATCAATTGTATGGATTTGAACTAATTTTATGAAAATTGATTTATTTAATTCTGGAAATCAACAAATATAAGGGTTTTAAAGGGATAAATATTCTCATTCTGCTAAAATATTCTTATTTAACAGCGCAATTTTCCCTTTAACAGGTGTTAGTTGAACCAATAATTGAGTAAATATGTTCTTCGGATTGTAAACTGATTTATGGCTATGATGCATAGCTTTATGTTAAAGAAATTCTTTCTTTGTTCTTAAATTGATGGATTTCGATTTTTAAAATAGTACGTATATCCCGGGTCAGAGTTTTCGCATTACACTTTCTTACAGCCGCTGTTTTTGTCTTTACCTCATTGCTCTTTTCATTACCTTTGCCACCCTACCTAAGCATATGACAACCTATCCTCAGATTATACTAAAACCCGGCAAAGAAGTTCCGGTACTCCGTTTTCACCCCTGGATTTTTTCGGGAGCAATAGAAAAAACTATCGGTAAACCTGCTGAAGGAGACATCGTAGAGTGTATTTCCTCTGCCGGGAATTACCTGGCAACAGGGCATTGTATGCCGGGATCGTTAGCCGTGAAGCTTTTTACGTTTAAAAGACAAGAAATAAATGATGCCTTCTGGTACTCGAAAATAAAGGAAGTCTGGCAGGTTCGCCATTCAGTTGGCCTTACTGATAATCCAGGTACAACAGCTTATCGCCTTGTACACAATGAAGGCGACAGTATGCCGGGCCTGATTGTGGATGTATATGGAAATCTGGCGGTGCTTCAGGCACATTCAACCGGGATGCACGATATAAGGCAAATACTTGCCGATGCTATTGTTTCGGTTAGCGAAGGCAGGATTACCTCGGTGTACGACAAAAGTTCCGAATCCATCCGTAAAATGACTGGCCGTACAGTAAGTGATGGTTTCCTGGTTGGTACTCTTGGTGAATGCGAAGTGCTTGAAAACGGCCATCGCTTTCATGTAAATGTGGTTACAGGTCAAAAAACCGGTTTTTTCCTCGATCAGCGCGAGAATAGGGAACTGCTTGCCAGGTATGCAAAGGATAAGCATGTTCTGAATATGTTCGGATATACCGGGGGCTTTTCTGTTTATGGCGCCAGTGCAGGAGCTAAGGTTGTGCATACGGTTGATAGTTCAGCACCGGCAATCGCAATAGCTGAAAAAAACATGAAACTGAATGGTTTTGATGCTTCTGCGTATGACTGTATTGTTGCCGATGCCCGTAAGTATATCGAAACAATGGAGTTTGGTCAATATGATGTGATAGTACTCGATCCGCCTGCATATGCCAAAAATGTGGCTTCACGCAGCCAGGCGCTTAAAGGATATCGTACCATAAATGCAATGGCACTGGCAAAAATAAAAAGCGGAGGAGTATTGTTTACATTTTCCTGCTCACAGGTTGTAGACAGGCAGATGTTTACTTCAGCAGTTACAGCAGCTGCCGTTGATGCAGGCCGGCAGGTACGGATTATTCAGCATCTTTCGCAACCGCCTGATCATCCTGTGAATATCTTTCACCAGGAAGGGGAATACCTGAAAGGGCTTGTACTTCTGGTGGATTAAGGGATAAATCAGAACAGGAATAAATCACAGTTAAGGCAAGTCCCAAGTCCCAAAATCCAAGTCTCAAAATCCTGGAAAGAAGATCCAAGGGGAAATCAGAAAAGATTGTAAGTGATGCTTATGGTTTTAAAGTCCTGGAATTTAAATTTTAGGATTTGAAGCATGGATTTCCTTTTGAAAACTCACAGACTATCCCATTAACCATTAACCATTTTCTATTAACTATAACCTGCCACCAACTACCACGATTCCTTACTATTCTTCAACTGATCAATAACACGCCGTAGTTTTTTTGTAGGACGCCCGGCTCCGCGGTCGCGGTATTCGCTGTTGGTATCATTGATCATTTGTACGCGGTCGTATTCGGTTTGCAAGGTCAGATCTTCCATGAAATCAGGTACAAGTTTTGCATTTACCCTGCTTTTTGGAAATTGTTTTACACGCACCGTTTTGAAAAGCGGATTCAGGCTAACAGTAATAATGTCGCCTTCTTTAATTTCTTTCGAAGCCTTCACATTGCTGCCGTCCATCTTCACTTTCCCTGCTTTGCATGCGTCGGTTGCCAGGCTTCGCGACTTGAATAGCCGTACTTCCCAGAGCCATTTGTCGATGCGTAGTGATTCGGTGGGCATATTTGCTTTAAGAGAGTTTGCTGAACTTAAGAGTGGGAGAAGGGGCGACAGAGCGATGGGCGACAGGGCGATCGGACTTCCGTCATCTAACTTTTTTATTTTTTCCTGAAATATACCTCCATTGGTACGCCCGTAAAGTTGAACTGCTCGCGGATACGGTTTTCGGCAAACCGTTTGTATGGATCTTTAACGTATTGAGGAAGATTGCAGAAAATTACAAAAGTGGGGTATGGAGTCTTAATCTGCGTTACATATTTGATTTTAACTTCTTTCCCTTTTATAAACGGAGGAGGTGTTCCATCAAAGATGGGTAAAAGCACGTCGTTCAGTTTGCGGGTAGGAATGTGTTTTCTCCTGTTTTCATAAACTGCAGTTGCTTCTTCAAGTGCTTTATGGATACGTTGCTTATTGAGTACCGAAGTAAAAACAATTGGCACATCCGAAAATGGAGCGATATTTTTTCGGATTGCTTCTTCGTAGTATTTATGGGTATTTGTGTCTTTTTCAACAAGGTCCCATTTATTTACAATGATAACAATGCCTTTGTGGTTGTTCTGAGCCAGCCTGAAAATATTCATGTCCTGCGATTCCCAGCCTTGTGTTGCGTCGATCATAATAAAAACCACCTCGCTGCTTTCGATGGCACGGATGGAACGCATTACGGAGTAGAACTCAATATTCTCGAATACTTTCGATTTTTTACGCAAACCGGCAGTATCGACCAGCAGAAAGTCGAATCCAAATGAATTGTAACGTGTATATATGCTGTCGCGGGTGGTTCCGGCAACAGGAGTAACTATATTCCGTTCAATGCCAAGCAGTGCATTAATAAAGGATGACTTACCAACATTTGGTCTTCCGACAACCGTAAATTTTGGCAAGTCAGGAAGGGTTTCGGGTGTTGCTTTATCAAATTCTTTTACTATCGCATCCAGCAGATCGCCGGTTCCACCTCCATTGGAGGATGATACTGCATAAATTTCTTTAAAACCAAGACTGTAAAAGTCCGAAACTTCATGAAATTTATCCGGACTGTCAATCTTATTTACAGCCAGAATTGCTTTTTTGGGTGAGCGGCGGATCATATTGGCAACATCCTTATCGAGCGGAGTAAGACCTTCGCGGGCATCAACCATAAAAAGTATAACATCAGCCTCTTCTATAGCAAGTTCTACCTGCTTTATAATTTCGTTTTCAAATACATCATCGCCGCCGATAACTACCCCGCCGGTATCTATAATCGAAAATTCTATTCCATTCCAGTCGCTGTGGCCATAATGGCGGTCGCGTGTAACTCCGCTGGTAGGATCAACGATTGCGTCGAGCGAACCGGTCATGCGGTTAAAAAATGTGCTTTTGCCAACATTTGGCCGGCCAACAATAGCCAGAATATTTCCCATGAGTGATTTTTGCTTTGCTCAGTTTGTATCGGATGTTTATGTGATTCAGGCATTTGCTGACTGAATTGAGCGATTGTCAAACTGAAATTGTAATTTTTGCAAAGGTAGCCTAAATTCTGAATTTTCTCATAATTGTTTCTGATTTAAAGGGATAGGTGTTTTGTTGGGGAAAATGATCCTGGTTTTATTCCAAATACTTGTTAAAATGAATTTTTCGTCATTTGCACTTAATCAGAACTGAGAATTGTAAAACGGACATTGAATTTGTACGCAAAATGTTAATGCCTAAAACTTATTATATCCTGAGCAATTTTCAGCAGTACCAGATGATTTTTGGTTACATGTGTTATATTCAGATTGCGCAATCAGAGTCAGTGGTTAGCTATTTGCTTTGGTTGGGTTAATCCCGATTCCGCAAATCTTTGTTGCAAATTACCTGCAATTGACAATCATCAGATTTGATAAAACGGTTATGTCACTGTGTGATTTGGCTAAAAAATAAAATGCCCGGAACTTATTAAGACCGGGCATTAATTAATGTGGATGGAAACCAGGTAAACTTTTAGCGGGAAAACATAGGCCCCAAAAGGTTATTAAACGAAGCAGCTTAAAGTATCCTGATAAATTTTAACTGTTATGGCTTTGGATAATAAAGCTTCTGCTAATTCGTGAAAATCTGATCCGGAGCATTCTCACAAGAACCCGGATGTTATATCCTATCAATCAGCCAAACTGCCTCCTGCGCTTATCCAGTCTGAAATCTTTGCCTTGTCTGACGCTGATAAAGGTCCTGATGGCGGCATTGTTCCAAGATCAACAGCCAATGTTTTAATTAATCCTCCATTTGCAACAATATTCGCATTCGATTCAAAATTTAAGCCTCCTGTATTTGATGGTGATGCATGGCAGCCTGATGATGCACAACTATTTGATATTACGGTTTTCACTGCCAGAAACTTTGGCCCTGCTGTACCTCCGGAAGGATCGGGGGTCGTGTCGGAATCATCACTTTTTGAACAGGAAAAAGTAATCCCCATTATTGTCGCTATGCTGATAAGATAGATGAGTTTTTTCATTGAAATTGGTTTAGGTTGATTAATAAATACTTTTAACGTTCTACGCTTTTCATAGTAATGGCCTTACAGTCTGATAAAATAAAATTTAAAAAAGAGGCCCGGCTATCCTCGCAGCCGGACCATTATTGCAAAAGATTTGGTTAATTGAGGATTCGGTAATTTCATTTGTTCCTGCTTTACTTAAATGGAGTGTTTCGGTTTGATTTATTTTGACCTGATACTTTTTGAATGGGAACACTTTCATTAGCTATTTCTTTGACAGAGTAAAACTACTTTGATACAAATGGCAGAAAAAATAAAGGATGCTGAACGGGAATTATTTAATGCTGAACCGGATTTTCCTGGCTACTTTCCGGACAGTGTCATAGTCTTGAAAATGAATATTATCAGGCTGTGCCGAAAAACGCACCAATTACATTGATTCATGACGTGGTTTGGTTTTAATTCCGATGATCTGCTCCTTAAAATTACTACTCGTTTTCTTCTGGGCTCTAATATAATTTAACACTCTTTGTCTTCAAATTATTGCCATAATTGTTATAAATAAAGGTGCAGAGCACTGTAATATTTGCAGACAACCACAGAAAATATCATACAAGGTGCAGCTCACCGTACCCCGAAGGGCGCGACGAAGTCATGTCTTGTGTTTTTCACCGATACTATCAGTTCGGCAATACTCAGGCTCGGGGAATAAAGTCAATGCCTGAATCTGAAGTCTGGAAGTTAATTCTTCGCAAACTGATTGTACCTGTCGTCAGTTTCCGGTGAAGTAATTTAGAGGATGAAAGGAACCTATTTGTCAAATCCAACAACAGTGCCCCGAAAAATTAAAACCGGATTCTGTATATTGATATTCCACTGTAAATAATGATTTTCTGTTTAGTTGCATTGTTTGCTGAAACACTAGCAGAATAGCTTATATCTGCTGATTATAAGCTTATTATGTCAGGTTAATTTGGCTATTATTTAATAAATATGGTGTATTTTAGACAATTAATTCGTACTTTAGTATTCTGATGGATATGTATTACTGGATAATAATTTCCTGAGGATACTCTATTTGCTCTTCTTGTCTCTCCTTTTCAGGTGGATTTTTTGTACAATGATCTTTCCAATAGCTTTTTAAACGTAAAAGTCATTAGCTTTTGTTTCAATGTGATCCCCAATCACTAAAACCAGTTAACTGAAGCAATTACTGTATTACTTCCCGGCCGGGGTTTCAAACTTAGCGTACTTGCATTTATTTGCTCCAATCATTCTGATTTAGTGCATATAATAACTCCAGTTATGAAAAGTAAGCGATTAAACCGGAATTTATATATAATAGCTGCTACTGTAGTAGTTTTTGCAATCGGGTATTACTTGTACCTTGAAGTTTATACGAAAAACAGGGAGGAGCATATTATAGCCACAAAATCCCGGATTCTTGAACTTATGAGCCAGAACCTGCAGGAAAAAGTCAAATCAATGCGGAAAAATGCGGCTGAATATGTCGGGTATCACTTAATCCCTGACCAGGGTAAAAGCATACCTGAAACTGAATTTCTAAGTAAACTGAAACAGAAAAAAGATTTAGGGTATTTCAATCCTAATCTTGAATATACTACCTCAAAAGAACCTGGTAGTATGGATAAACCTGCAAAGGATATTATTCTGGTAGAATCTGAAGCTAAGTCCGATTTCCTGTACTTTAATGTTTTATTAGGCGATAATTTTAAAGAGTATAAAAAAAGAGTCCACGAGTTCAGGACAAATTATGAATTACTGATGGCGGGATTCATGCAAAGGAATATTTTTAATGAATATATTCTGATCATTAATGATACTATTATTTACTCAACCCTTCCGGGAAAACCAAACCTTGTTTTCACAAAACAAAACAAAGGCGAAACACAGGATGATGAGAGTGAAGCCGGGCAATCCACGCTGGCGGGCAATATTGATATTATAAACCAAACAAATCGCGGGCAGGCTACAATCAGGGGAGTCACAACGTACGACATCAACATATCAAATAATCCATTTAAGCTGTTTGTTTGTCAAACCCAGATCGAAAACAAAAACTGGTACGTTTGTGGCCTGGTAAGAGCTGAATTGATCGATCAGGCAAAGAAAGGTATGGCGCCCTGGGTTCTTTTACTGATTTTCATGGTTCTTGCGCTTATCATCCTCGGATTACCGTTTATTAAACTAAAGGTGATGTCGCCAACGGAACAACTAACTTCCGGTAACCTCATTAATTCTGCTATCTCTTTATTCCTTGGCACAAGTTTTGTCTTTCTGTTCATTTTCTTCATTTCCAATGCTTACTGGTACCGAATCCAGAATGAATCGAGGTTGGAGAAACTCGCTTCTGAAATAAATGATTCCCTCAGGAAGGAGATCAGCAACTCATGGCATCAGCTTGATTCCTACGATAAAATAGGAGTGGCAAGGGCAAAACTCAACACGGATTTGCCCGACAGTACAAATGTTTTAAATGATAATCCATTAAAACCTCTGAGTTATCAATACTTCGACTATTCGTTTTATATGGATTCGCTGGGAGATCAGAAGGGGATTTTAACACCATTCTCAATCAGAGACAAACCTACCAATCTTTCAAATCGGGATTATTTTAAGAAACCCGACGAATGGATATTTCCAGGCAATGATACATGCAGATTCCGGATGGAATCAATCGTTTCGGTAACCAGTGGTGTTGTTAAAGCCGCGTTGTCGAAACGATCAGAGATGAAAAATATGGTGATTGCAATGACAGGCCGGTTTTATTCGATCATTGACCCTATTATGCCGGAAAAATACAAATTCTGCATCATCGACGGGAATGGGCTTGTTTGGTTTCATTCCGACAAGCTGCGAAACTTACGGGAGAATTTGATTACAGAATGCAACGAAAATGCAAATTTATCTGCCGCAATTTACGCAAATGCAACTAAAATACTGAATGTTTACTATTATGACGAGCCTTACAGGATAAGGATTGAGCCACTTTCGACAACGCCTTTATACCTTGTAACCATGTATGACAAACGTGCCGAATACGACTACCAGGTACAGGTGCTGATGCTTACTCTTCTCCTTTTTTCAGCACTAGTCTTTTTCATTATTTTTCAAACTGTTGCACTGTTCTTTTTTAAAAGATTTGTGCGAAACCGGGGATTGAAAAACCTGATCATGGATTTTATTGGCGTAAAGGAAGAACACAACAAGATTTATGTTGTAGTGAGCGTACTGATGGTTTTAACTGCTATATTGTATTATTTGCTGATAGGCCCGGTAAATATACTATTCCCGCTTATTTCTGCATTGGCTATGTTGTCAATCCTGTTTCCCTATTTAAATTATGCAATTAATGGATTTGAATTAAAATCGCCCGGCCGCAATCTTTTTGCTCTTGTCAACCTGGTATTTCTTATTCTGATAAATATTGAAGCGGTGAGATTTATAAGCGAACGGGATTTGTATAAAATGTGGATTTTCCAGGGAGGGATCATTGTGCTCTTAGTAATTGGATATGCAGTACTAAAGAGAGATTTTAAGCTGCAGCATACAAAATATAATATCACATTCTATGTTTGTTTTCTGATGGGATTACTCCTGGTATACAGCGTGGCGCCCGCTGTTAAATTTTTTGAGGCATCGGTCAGCCACGAAATAATCAGAGGGATAAAGCACGACCAGCTGGAGCTTTCGCGGCTCAGGGAATCAAGAAATGCGCAACTAAGTAAATATTACATCCTGTTGGAACAAAATCACAAACTTGATCCATCTGTAATTCCCGTTTTTGAGCATAGAATGAGCCGGGGTATTTATGCAAAATTTGTAGGCTCAACATTTTACATCGGGGGAAAGACATCCTGGGAGGAAATGGATGCTAAATGCAAGGACTTTATTGATAAAAATGATGTTAGCGATGAGCGGGGCAGCGAATTCATTATAAATAATTTCAGGCCTGTGTATGACAGAACTTCTATCGAAACAAAATACCTGGAAGATGATTCGCTGCTGAATGGAAACCAAACCTGGAAATTTTGCAAAGATTCTATTGTTTTTAATTACTCCTCAATAACCGAGAAATACGCCTGTCTAAAGCCTGTAAGCTGCCGGATTGTAACAGGTTTTTATCGTCCGGATATTTTTAATCCGCTTATAGCTAATGAGTCAACAGGCAAATGGTTCCTGTTTCAGAAATATGAAATTATTTTTATCCTGTTCCTGTTGATTGTCATTTATGGTATTTACCGGCTTATTTTATTCGGAACACGGAAATTGTTCGGGATTTCCATTCTTGAAATGCATACCGAATATGATTTCGGGAATTCTGTTTCCGAGCAATTGGCATCCGGGCACCCGGTTTTGGTTATTGGGTCACCATCGGTAAGCCCGGTTGCGTTTATTAAAAGGCAATTAACAGGCTATTATAAATTAATATCCTTTGATCTTCTTACGCAAAAAGCCGGATTTTCGGATTTGAAACCTGCCAGCGATAAAGATGTTCTGATCATCGAAAATTTTGCATATGATTATGATTCTCCTCAGTCGTTTGCCCTGCAGTTGAAAGAGATAAACGAGAAGATCAGTAAAAAATACAGAATGGTAATTGTTGGGACGGTCTCTCCATATCTGATACAGGATTACCTGGAGCAAAAGCTGAAACCTGATACTATTGATAAAGAGAAAAGCAAAGAGAAACCAGCTGAAACAACAGAAATGTGGGAACAACTTGTCACGTCATTTAATAACATCCTTTCAAAAATGAATGTGATTTTTGCCCCGGAAAAGTACGATGAAACGATCCTGCAACCTGATTGTCAGGATTTGGATAATGCCGGCTTCAACGATGATGAAAATGTGAAACTCAACGAAGATTTGAGAAGATTTATTTGCAGTGAACTTGGCGCAAGCACATATCTTTACAGGTATGCAGATGAATTGACGGATTTTTGTAAAAAGCTTGAAACAGCGGGACTTCATGAGCAGATTATTAAGGATCGGATAATTTTACGCATTATGGACCTTAGCAAGTTGTATTACGACAACATTCTTAACTCATGTTCACCGATGGAGCGATTTGTGCTGAGTGATATGGCTCAGGATATGATTGTTAACAGCAAGAATCAAAGTATAGTACTTTTATTGATTCACCGGGGCTTGTTTGTTAATAACGGATTTGCCATAAGATTTATGAATGAGAGTTTCCGGAAGCATGTCCTGCACAGCTTCACTCCCGACGAGAAAGAACGGCTTAAAGCAAAACTTGGGGATTCAGGAATGAGCTGGCAGGGGTATAAGCTTGTTCTGATACTAGTTATGATCGGACTTTTCTCTTTCCTCTTTATTGCAAACCGATCCATACTCGACAACCTGAACAAACTTTTTATCGTTATTGGAGGAGGTACTGTTTTGATAACCAATTTAACCGGGTTTCTGACAAGAAAAGAAACCGGCAATCCTAAATAATTGACCGCAAGTTATATGCTGAATCTACTACTTTAATAATAAAGCTGCAGATACGCTGTCCAACACACTAATAGAAAGTATTAAGCCCAGATTGATTTCTTATCTGAGCAATCAGATTTTTGTTTTTAAACCTTCTAATTCAAATGTCCATTGGTAATTCCCAATAACCTCATTATCAATAATATGTAAATCAGGGATTTGTATTCTAATATGTTGATAATATGCGACTTATTGTTTTGCGTCTTCGTGGAAAAAAAATCTAACGATGTATTGTGATTGAAAGAAGGGAAAAATCATTATTTCCGCTTTTATGCGGTATTCCTTTGCAAAGAGATGATAGATGCTGAAAGCAGATAGACTTGTTATCCGAAAAGCATTTGGAAGGAGAAAGAAAAACGATGGCGAATAAATTCTGCAAAAGAATGTGAGAATTGGTTCTGGTTTTCTTAAATACTTAATTAAATATTTATATTTGTGCCTATTAGATGGAAGTGAATCGGAGCTGACCTCATTGCAGGGGGTTGGCTTCGGTGCTTTATGGGGATTAAAAAGAGTATTAAATTCGACTGAAAAGGTAATTCTATTTGATCAGGCCAAAGTGAGCAAAAAAAATCCTGAGCCGCCTGGCCCAGGATTCAACAGAAAAAGCTTGAAAACAATTTTATTCTTTCACAGCAAGGAATATTTTTTCCAGGTCTTCATTATAGGGAACAAAACTCATACTTACAAAATCACACATCCATTTATTGTCAACCTTCACATGATGGGTTACATTGCGAACCGGGATTCTGTCTGACCATCCGGAAACTAAAAACTGATCAACAACAATGGCTGTATTACCGCTTTTAGCCAGCCTTATTTCCCGTTTGCCGAGTGTAAACGTAGGCGCTACATACGTAGTGTCAGCGGACATTTCGTTAAAAAGTTTTGAATACCCTTCCTTATCCCAGAATTCTTCAGAGTCAGTGCCGCAATACAGGCAATCATCTGTGAGCAACGGCAGAAATGTATTTGCATCTTTTGCCGTAAATGCCGTGTACATGATTTCTAGATTTTTTGCTATTGAATCCTTTTCAGCAGCTGCATCATATGGAGCGGCTGCTTCTTTTTGTTGACAGGAAGTAATTGTCATCATTGCAACAAACATGGAATAGATAATTTTTTTCATAACTATTATTTATTTTTTACGGGTCATTACTTGTCCCGATTTATCGGGATGGAATATGCCAGATTGATCAAAATATCATCTTCGGTTGGTGATTTTTTCCAATCATGGCTATTTTATCTGGTTTTTTTTAAGTGTAAAAATAAAGTGAAAAATGCTGAGCGTGGGATGAGAAATTCCTGAAACTGATTTCTAACATTTTTGAACTCGTTAATTGAAGGATTAAAGATAATTTTTTTAACAATATACGCACATAAAATATTTTATTTTGAGTGTTTCGGTAATTTTTTATCACAAGTTTGATCTAGGAATTAAAATCCGGGAAGTTTAGTATACTATACTCTTTCAATATTAATGACCCGATTGATAAGTAAAATGATTTAAGTTAATAGCCTGACGAAGAGCGGGTAAAAAGTTTGTAAATAAACTATTGGAGTAATATCATTCACATTGTCATCTCAAACTTAATCTCAGTTTTCGGAAAAGCTCAGTACTTTAGTTTAAAGTAGAATATTGTTGAATTTGGAGAATCTGTAGTGGCAGATGTTAACTTAAATATCAATCATGTTTCAACCCTGCAGGCTATTTGAATAATAATCCAGGTTTTCCCGTGTAATGATATCGATAGGTGAAAAATTGTCCCTGATAACTTCTTTTTTAAGAACAAGGTGTTCAAATAATGTAGCAACTACCTTGAACGCTTGTTTTTGCGGCCGTTGACCAATAAGGAAATCAATATACTGGTTTTGAAGTAGCTTTATATTCTGAGGAATCAGATCGTACCCGATTACCGGCAAATTATCCAGGTGGTGTTTTTCCAGAAGTTGTGCCACGATATAAGAACGTGAATTAGGAATATATACTCCCTGTATGCCTAATTCTTCGATAATCTCTGTATCAAAATTGATCTGGTTTGGATCGCTTGAATCTGCTATTTCACGTTGGAAAATCTCAATCGCTTTATGTTTCGCATCCGATTCGAAGAACTGCCTGAAACCCTGTACCCGCTGGTAAAGCATATTTGTATTTCCAAAGGATGATGAAATATTCACAATAAGAACCTTTGCAGGATCAGGAAGCATATAATTAATCAGTTTAGCCGCAACATATCCGCTCCGGAATCCGTCCTGTCCCACAAAGCTCAGGTAATTCCTTTCTTTTAAACAGGAATCCAGGAAACAATACGGGATACCTGACTTCTCACATTCATCCAGGAATAAATGCGACTCCTTTGTAAAAAACGGAACCAGTATAACTCC
>JAIFMH010000354.1 GCA_020048595.1 Bacteroidota bacterium
GGCTGGACACCCAATCAGCATATTTATTTTGTAGCCCGTTTTTCCAAACCATTTTCCAGTGTTAAACTGGTTTCATCGGGTAAAATAGTTACCGGAAGCGATAAGGCTGAAGGCAAAAACCTTCAGGCTATTATAGGGTATGAAACTGCGAAAGGCGAAAAAATTGATGTTAATGTTGGCACATCACTGGTGAGTATTGAAAATGCAAGGTTAAACCTGGAGGCCGAAGCTCCTTCATTTGGTTTTGAGGACTACCGGGGCAAAGCTCTGAATTTATGGAACGATGCTCTTTCGGCTATCACAGTTGAAGGAAGTTCCAAAAGCGACAAGATTAACTTTTACACTGCCATGTATCATAGTATGGTTGTACCCAATGTTACCAGCGATGTAAACGGTGATTACAGGACGCATGATATGCAGATCAAAAAACTTCCGCAAGGACAGAAATCGTATTCAACCCTTTCAATTTGCTGAGAATATTATAAATTCCATGCTGGCAATGTACGAAACTACCAACGAGTTGCCCATATGGCCACTGGCTTCCGGCGAAACAGGCACCATGATAGGGTATCACTCGGTTTCAGTAATCTGGGATGCTTATCAGAAAGGTATTCGTGGCTTTGATGCCGAAAAAGCATTCGAAGCTATGGTTACCTCGTCAAACAAGCCGCGCAAAGGTGGACAGTATTACCTCGCCAACGGATTTATTCCATCTAATTTTGAAAAAGAATCGGTTTCGTGCGTGTTAGAGTATGCTTATGATGATTGGTGTATTGCACAAATGGCCCAAGAACTGGGAAAAGAAAAGGAATTCCGGCTATACAGTGAAAGAGCATTGAATTATATCAAAGTATTTGACGGTAGTACCGGTTTTTTCAGGGGAAAGCGCAACGATGGAAACTGGGTTACGCCTTTTAATCCAATGGCAGTTAGCCGCGATTATACCGAAGCCACAGCCTGGCAATACCGCTTTTGCGTTCCGCATGATGTGAATGGAATGATTCAGATGCTTGGCGGTCGTGAGAATTTTGCGTCTGCTCTCGATAAGCTATTTATCGAATCGTCAGAAATGATTTCTGATATTCCTGATATTACAGGGCTTATCGGTCAGTATGCCCATGGCAACGAACCCAGTCATCATGTTGCTTACCTCTATAATTATGCAGGACAGCCATGGAAAACTCAGGAGAAGGTACGCTATATTCAGAAAGAATTGTACAAACCAACTCCCGATGGCATCCCGGGTAACGAAGACTGCGGACAGATGTCGGCGTGGTATGCACTTTCGAGCCTGGGGATGTATCCTGTATGTCCGGGTACAGGCGAATATGCTTTCAGTGCCCCTCTTTTTGAAAAGGCAACGGTAAAATTAAATAATGGTAAGACCCTCGCTATCACGGCTAATACTACAGAAAAAAACATGTATATTGAGAAAATACTGTTTAATGGACAAGAGGTGACAAGTAATTTTATTACCCATAAGATGCTTATGGATGGAGGCACACTTGCATTTACACTCTCGGATAAACTCAATAAAACCCGAGGCTCCCTCGAAAAAGATGCGCCTCAATCAATGAGCAAGGACAAAAAAGTGTCCATCCCTTTTGTAGAGCAGGATCTGTATCTTTTTCTGGATGAAGTGGAATGCAGTATTGGATGCAGTACGAAAGGCGCAGAAATCCGCTATACCCTTGATGGTACCGAACCTGGCCTGAACTCTCCCTTATATTCAACTCCTTTTAAAATAAGCAGGAATACTCTTATCAAAGCCAGGGCATTTAAGGAAGGATACCAATCCGGGCCGGTGATGCAGGTACAGGCAACAAAAGCGGTGATGAGGGTACCTGATAAAAGCAGTGCAAGCGTTAACGGAGTAAACTACAGGTATTTTGAAGGGAAATTCAGCCGCACAGGGGATATGCTTAAGACCCCGGTTATAAATACCGGAATCCTGAGTGAACCATCTATAAAGGGCGCAAGGACCGAAGATTTCTTCGGATTTGAATTTGCCGGGTACATATTTGCCCCTGAAGATGGATATTATGAATTTTACACCGAATCGGACGATGGCAGTGTACTCTATATCGGTGAAAGTATGGTTGTTGAAAATGATGGTTCGCATGGTGCAATAAAAGCTACCGGGAAAACGACGCTAAAAAAAGGCTACCACAAGTTCCGCCTGCTTTATTTCGAAGACTATGAAGGGAATTCGCTTGAATGGGGCTGGAAAACTCCGCAGGCTCAATCGTTGGAACCAATAAAAAACAGTAATCTTTTTATTCGTTAATCATCATCGTAATGAAACATTCAAGGCTAATTTTCTTCGTTTTTATTTTTTTACTGTTTTCTTCATGGTCATGCCAGAAAAAGGAGGAAGCAAGTTTAAATGTAATGAGTTATAACCTGCGGTACGACAACCCTGACGACTCGCTCAACAACTGGCAATACCGGAAAGACTTTGCCTGTAAAATGCTCCGGTTTTATAGTCCTGATGTACTGGGCACACAAGAAGTTTTAAAAAACCAGCTGGATGATATTCTCTTAGGTTTGAATGGATATAAACACATAGGAGTTGGGCGTATTGATGGGGTTGAAAAAGGTGAATATGCAGCTATTTTGTATAAATCAGACCGTCTGACGGTTGTCCGAAGCGGAAATTTCTGGCTAAGCCCCGAACCCGAAAAAGCAGGATCAAAAGGATGGGATGCTGCCTGTGAACGAATTGTAACCTGGGCTGTTTTCAAGGATAATCATTCAGGTAAAGAGTTTGCTTTTTTTAACACTCACTTCGATCATGTTGGAGACACTGCCCGCCATGAAAGTGCATTGTTGCTGAAAAACAGAATTGCTGAAATTGTTGCTGATCTTCCGGTGATCATTACTGGCGATCTTAATTCAATCCCCGGTGATAATGCTATAAAAACAATAGTCAGCGACAACCTTTACCTGGATAGCCGGCTTATTGCTCCAATAGTCTACGGTCCAGAGTGGACTCTTCACGGTTTCGGGAAGGTGCCTAATGCAATGCGTCCACGGATAGATTATGTATTTGTGAATAAAAAGCTTGAAGTACTTAACTATGCCTCTGTTTCTGAAATGCACGACTCTGTTTATCTTTCAGATCATAATCCCGTTTTTGTTAAACTTAAAATAAACTAATATCTCATGAAAATCAGCATCAAATCCATCCAATTAATATTCCTGCTTTTCTGTTTTTCATTTACAGTTTCGGCTCAGTACCAGCAAGCGGCCGACACAAAGGAGAAATTATCCTTTACCAACGAAAAACCATATTCTACCGTCAAGGTTAACCCGGTAAAAGGTAAGAAAGTTAAAAATGTAATCCTTATGATTGGTGACGGAATGGGGATGACCCAGATTTCAACAGCATGGGTAGCCAATCATGGGGCACTGAATATTGATAATTTCCCGGTTATCGGATTGTCGCGTACATACGCTGCAAATAAGCTGATTACTGATTCGGGAGCTTCGGGTACAGCTATGGCTACGGGGGAAAAGACCAATTATCATTCGGTAGGAGTTGATGTGCAGGGAAATCCGCTGCCTTCAATCACCGATTTAGCTTCCGAAAAAGGGCTCTCCACAGGTATTGTTGTAACCTGTGGCCTCTCCGATGCAACACCATCAGCCTTTTGTGCAAAAAATCCTGACAGGGATAAAGAAGAAGACATTGCTGCAGACTACCTTAATTGCAATGTAGATTTTATATTCGGAGGAGGACGCGCACAGTTTATGCACCGAGCAGATAAACGCGACCTGATGAGTGAAATGCAGCAAAAGGGATATCAGGTGACTCGTACCTGGGCTGAAACTGAAAAGATAGTTTCAGGAAAGGTTTTTGCAGTGCTTGAAGACGGACAATTGCCCTTAGCTCCTGTGCGTGGTGATTTGTGGCAGCAAGCATCAATAAAAGCACTTGATATGCTTAGCCAGAATAAAAAGGGCTTTTTTGTAATGCTCGAAGGGTCGCGGATTGATGACTGCGGACATTGGAATGATATTCCCGCACTTATGAATGAAGTATTTGATTTTGATCAGACAATTGGCAAAGTGCTGCAATGGGCCGAAAAAGACGGTGAAACCCTGGTAATCGTTTTAGCAGATCATGAAACCGGAGGATTAACTTTACTCGATGGCGATATAAGCACGGGCACAGTTAAAGGCAGCTACTCCACAGGTGGGCACTCAGGTATCCATGTACCGGTGTACGCTTATGGACCACAGGCTCAACAGTTTGCCGGGATATATGAAAATACAGAAATATTCCAGAAAATAGTAACCATTTTAAACCTAAAATAACATGAAGTTTAGCCAGTTAATCCTGATTTTTTTTCTTCTTTTTTCATTAACAGCTCATGCCCAGGAGTATGATATACAATACCGCAGGCTGACCGGCTTCATGAAAACTGACGCCCGGAGAGAAATAAATATTCCTGATATTCCGGGATATAAAACACTCAAATGCGATTTTCATATGCATACTATTTTTTCGGATGGCATCGTGCTTCCAGCCGAAAGGGTAAATGAGGCATGGCGCGAAGGGCTTGATGTAATAGCCATTACCGATCATACTACACCACAACCCAAATATGTAATTTCCGACTACAACACCTCGTATAAAATGGCACTTAATACAGCCGAGAAACGGGGTATAACCCTCATTCAGGGAACAGAATATACCAAAGGCCAACCCTTGGGGCACCTGAATATTCTTTTTACCAAGGATGCAAATTTTTATGCAAGGAAAGACCTTACCCCTGATGATGCACTGGATTATGCCGGGAAGGAAGGTGCTTTTGTAATTTACAACCATCCTGGATGGCCCGATAAAAACAGCGAGCTGGAGCCTTTCCATATCAAGCATCTTGAGAAGAAAAATATCAGGGCTGTAGAAGTGATAAACAGCAACGAGTTTTACCCGGTTGCCATGGATTACTGCCTGAAATATAATATAGCACCCATCAGTAATTCCGATATTCATAACCCGATACATGCATCCTATGATATAGCCAGGACGCATCGTAACCTGACACTTGTTTTCGCTACCGACAATAGTGAGGCTTCAGTTAAAGAAGCTCTTTTAGCAGGGCGAACCGTTGCTTTTGCAGATAATATGCTGGTTGGGAAGCCTGAGTATATCGGAGAAATAATCAGGCAATCATTACAAGTGTCAAAACTTAAAATGGGGGATTATGAATTCTCGTGTAATGTTACCAATCAATCAGATATCACTTTTATTTTCAATGGACCTGATTCCCGTCAGTTCATATTCCCGGCTAACAGCACCGTTCAACTAAGCGAATTAACCGCTGATGCGGAAATGGTTTACAAGGTGGATAATACTTACGTGAACTCTGTTGATCATTTCGAAATCCCATTAATGTTTCTGCTGGCAGCGAAAGATGAAGTTATCATGCCCTTCATAAGGCAAAACCTCACGTTGATAGATCCATCCTCACGTATCGGAATTACCTGTCCTACCCCTGGTGCCCAAATCCGCTACACCCTCGATGGCAGCGATCCAACAGAAGCATCAATGCTTTACACTGCTCCGATAGATTTTAATAAATCGGTGTACCTGACATTAAAAGCATTCAAGCCCGGCTATATTGCCAGTAAAACTTTAAGAAGACAGATACTATTAAATACTCCTCATGAACCTGAACCTTTAAAGCTTACAAAAAATGGATTGCAATACCAGTATTATGAAGGCGCATTCCATTCGGCAACAGAAATTAAAGCAAAAGGTAAGCTTGTCAGTGAAGGGATTTCTGGCAAGCCCGATGTAGGAGTTGCAACCGCAACCGACTTTTTCGGCATTGTTTTTTCCGGGTATGTTTATGCCCCTTTAAATGGAGAATACCAATTTGCGCTTGAGAGTGATGATGGAGCTGTACTTAAAATTTCCGGAGTAGAATTGCTAAATAACGACGGATCGCACAGCCTGAGTACAGTTCGTGGTTCCATGAATCTCAAAAAAGGTTTTCATCCGATTGAGATACGTTATTTTGATGACTATGAAGAGCAGGAACTCCGTCTTTTCTGGACTGTTCCCGGCAAGCCTATAATGGAGATTGGAAAAGAAAATTTTTTCATAAAATAATGACAACGAAACAGGCAGGAGATTTTTACTGCTGAACTGAAAATGACATCATGCATTTTACCCGCTTTGCCGTTTAGGCATGTGTCCTGTATAAAAGATAAGAATAAATGAAAGTTTTGACCCGGATATTAATTTTGGTGATCTGCCTTGCCCCATGGAACAAAGCCCTGCTGATGGCTCAGTTCAGGCATGATATCCGGACTATAACCAAACCATGGACCGCTACGCCTGTAGTTCAGGGAAATAATTTCCGGTTTATAGTAACCGGCGATATTACAGGAGGCGAAGAACCCGGCGTTTTGGAATATGCTATTAAACGCATCAATGAGCTCAGTCCTGATTTTGTTATCACAGTGGGCGATCTGATTGATGGTTACACATACGATAGCAGCCGAATCGAAAAGCAATGGGATTCCTTTTTGTCAACGCTTGGAGTACTTGAAATGCCTTTCTTTTTTGCAGCCGGTAACCACGACATTACCAACCAGCTGATGAAAGATATCTGGACGAAGCGGTTTGGCCCTGAGTATTACAGTTTTTCAGTCGGAAAGTCACTCTTTCTTGTTTTAAATATTTCAGAAGCAGGAACTCATGATTTTTCGGAAGCACAGTATAGCTTTGTTTGGCAGGAAGTTAAAAAGCATCCTGAAAATGATCCGGTTTTTGTAATTCAGCATTATCCCCTCTGGGAAATTCAGGATAACAACAAGGTAAACAGTCTTTTAACACTGTTAAAAAACAGGAATGTTTACTGGTTCTGCGGACACGAGCACCGGTATATGCATAAAACGATCAACAACCAACCTCACTACATGCTCGCCGGCCTGGCAACAGGTGGACCAGGGATGCAAGGGATAGCTTTTGGCGAGTACCATAACATGATGCAGGTATCGGTAAGAGAACGAGACATTAAAATTGCCAATCTCGACCTTGCGGGATTGCTGCCCTTGAATATAGTTGATGAAACAACCGAAAAGCAGGTTAATACTTTACGATCCGGCAATTGGGTGCACCTTACCCCGGTTTTTTTGCTCACCGATTCGGTTAATGAACTCCATACCAGTATATTACTTAATAATACAAGTGATTTTCCTTTTGAAATCAGCAGTGCCTTCGACAAGAACATGAATTTCGCCATTAACCCTCCCTATATAAAACAGTTACTTCAACCAAATGAAAGATTGACTATACCGGTTGTAGTTTCTTTTGACACTAAGGTTAGTGTATGGGAAATACCGGAAATAAAATTAAGCCTCAATGTGCAATGCATGCAGCCCGGTCACAATCTGCATGGCAGTGTTACCAAAAAACTGACAGTTGATTATCTGAAAAAGTGTACTAAAATATCACAATTACCTGAATTCCTTTACCCTGCGCAAATCCCTGCTTATGTTGATGAAGCCTGGGATTGGAAAGGACTTCATGATTCAGGCTTTGAACTGAAAACACATCATGATGATAAGTACCTTTTTATTGAGATTTCAGTTACGGATGATATACTTCTTACTTCAATAAAAAACCCACAGGCTGACAAACTGAGTGTATGGTTTGCAACCGACACTGCTCTCCAAACTTCAGATTATTTAAAGTTTGATTTCGTTGCAGGTGTTACGAAAGCCGAAATCAACCAAAACAGCAAAACATATAAAAGTATTCAAACTGAAAGTAAAATCACTGAAAATAAACTGGTTGCTAAAGTTACTATCCCTTTAAAACTCGTAAAGTACAATTATTTCAGAATAAACCTTGCTTACCAGGATGTTGATGACCCTTTGAATATGGATTATGCCACTCTTTGGTGGAAACCGTATTGGGATAGTACTGACGATTACAAAGGAGCAGGATTGTTCATTCTCGAATAACAGGCTATTAATGAGCAAAATGACGAAGCGAATGATAAACAATAAATTTAAACACAGTATATGGATTCTGCTGTTCTCAGTTTTTACACTGAGCACTATGGCACAAAAAAAGGCAGGTCACATTTTACGGTTTAACCCCGACAAAACCTTTAAAATTGCTCAGTTCACTGATGTGCATTGGGACGACAATGCCCCTAATTGCAAAGAAACCGAGGCAACTTTTAAAATGGTGATTGAAACTGAAAAGCCTGATCTGATATTGCTTACAGGTGATATTGTAACTTATGATCCGGCAAAAAAAGGATGGCTTTCTATTGCTAAGATAATGGAGGGCTCCGGCATTCCATGGGCGGTACTGCTGGGCAATCACGATGATGAAACGGAATTAACACGCGAAGCGATTTTCCGATTGTTGGAGCCTCTGCCAAATTTTATAGGCGAATCCGGACCGGAGAACATATCAGGTGTCGGGAACTATGTATTACCCATAGTATCGGCTGCATCAGGGAGCCCCGGTGCCTTAATCTATTGCCTTGATTCGCATGCATATCCGAAAGATAAAAAACTTGGTAATTATGACTGGATTAAATTTGATCAGCTCGAATGGTACCGCGGAAAAAGCACAAAATATACAATCAGTAACGGCGGAAATCCATTGCCTGCCTTGGCTTATTTTCACATTCCGATACCTGAAATTGAGAAAGCATATGGAACCAAAAGTACAACAGGGATAAAAAATGAAAGCAATGGATCATCGGATATAAATTCAGGATTACTGGCCACGTTTATCGACATGAAAGACGTAATGGGGGTTTTTTCAGGACATGACCACGAAAACAACTACATCGGTAAGGTGAGTGAAATAGCCTTAGGCTATGGACAAGTTACAGGGAGTAATGCCTATGGAAGTTTCGACAGAGGTTCACGAATAGTGGAGTTGCGTGAAGGAGAACGTGCATTTAATACCTGGATCCGCACGGGTAAAGGGGTGTTTTATCAATACAATTACCCTTTTGGTTTTTCTTTTGAAACCGAAGCTAACTATTTACCTGCAGTTGCTGCCAGTACTCCGAAACAGGGAATCCGCTACAGCTACTTTGAAGGTAAAATAAAGTCAGCTGATGAACTCTCAGCAATGAAACCTCAAAAGCAAGGTACTATGGCTGGAATTTCACTCAAGCCCAAAACATCTGCTGATGACTTCGGAATTGAATTTTCAGGGCTTATAAAAATTCCTGCCAAAGGCATTTACCGTTTCTATACCTATTCCGATGACGGATCTAAACTGTATATTGATGGACAAGAGGTGGTAAATAACGATGGTTCGCACAGTGGCAAAAGGGAAGATGGTATCATTGCTCTAGATGAAGGATTTCACTCTTTTAAACTGTTGTATTTTGAAGATTGCATGGGCGAATCGCTTGAGCTGGGTTTTTCGAGCGTAAAAATACCTGAAACGATATTACCCGACAAACTGCTTTATTATCAGGAATAAAATTTCCGGAGCAGAGTTTTACTTATCAGGAAACAGGCAGCAAATAAAAATGAAGTTCACATAAATACAAATGACTAATTGTACACAAATGATTATTGGAGTCGATCTGGGAGGCACGAATATACGGGCAGGAGTTATTAACGATGGAGCGATTATTTCTTTAAACCAGGCATTACTGGTTGAAAAAGAATCGCAGCAAAAAACAATTTCGCAACTCATATCTGTAATCGCCCCATTAATTACACCTGAAGTGATTGGGATAGGAATTGGTGTTCCATCCGTAGTTGATGTTGAAAAGGGAATTGTTTACGATGTAGTAAATATCCCTTCCTGGAAAAGGGTGGAACTTAAAAAAATACTGGAAACTGAATTTAGGATTCCGGTCAGCATTAACAATGACGTAAACTGTTTCGCGCTTGGCGAACATCACTTTGGGCAAGCGCAGGCATTTTCATCCATTGTAGGTGTAGCCCTTGGCACCGGCATTGGGGCAGGAATTATAATTAACAACTCGCTTTATACAGGAAGTAATTGCGGGGCCGGAGAAATTGGCTCACTGCCCTATCTCGATAAGAATTTTGAGTATTATACCAGCAGCATATTTTTTAAATCTGAGCATTCAACTACCGCTTTAAAGGCTTATGAGGAAGCAATGAAAGGGGATAAAAACGCCCTCGATATTTGGGCACAATATGGGTTTCATCTTGGGAATATACTAAAGGCTATCCTATATACCTATGATCCGGAAGCAATTGTACTGGGGGGCTCTATTTCTAAAGCATACTCCCTTTTCGAAAAATCAATGAAAACCGCATTAACCGATTTTCAGTTTCCTGAAACAATCCACAAACTGAAGATTATGAAAACTGAGATTGATAATATCGCACTTCTGGGTGCAGCTGCCCTGGTAAGATAATTCGGCTTTAAAACCGGCCTAGCATCCCATGTTGCAAATCATAAAATCCAATTCTTAATTTTTTTTAGCACTAAATATCACCTTTAAGGTAATAGCATGAAGACAAAAAGCCCAATAATGATCATTTTGATAATGCTGATTTTCTTCGTGATCTCATTTCTTACTAATATTCTGGGTCCCATCATTCCTGATATGATCAAGAGTTTTAGTCTAGGTATCGGCTTAGCGGGATTTTTACCTTTCTCCTTTTTTATTGCCTACGGAATTATGTCGGTGCCTGCTGGTTTGCTTATCGAAAAATATTCGGAAAAAACGGTGATGATATCAGCATTCGTTCTTGCTTTCGCCGGGGCGCTGCTGTTTGCACTTTTTCCAAGGTTTTCAGTTGCTCTGCCTTCGTTGTTTATAATTGGCATTGGCATGGCGATGCTTCAGGTTGCCATTAATCCATTACTGCGTCATTCGGGCGGTGGCGAAAATTTTGCTTTTTACTCGGTTCTTGCTCAACTGGTTTTTGGATTGGCATCTTTCCTAAGCCCCCAGCTTTACAGCTATCTTGTACACAATGTTCACAGTGGCAATACTTCCTTATTTATACGTTTGCTTGATCCGGTTGTTCCCGCCAATCTCGAATGGGCCTCCTTATACTGGGTATTTGCGTTGGTTGTGCTGGCAATTATTATCGTAATCTGGATTATAAAGTTTCCGAAAGTTGAACTTAATGAAGAGGAAAAGATTGAAACCGGTCAGGCCTTCAGGGAACTGCTTCTCAACAAACAGGTGATTTTATTCTTTATAGGGATATTCGCTTATGTTGGAACCGAGCAGGGAATAGCCAACTGGACTTCCAAATTTCTGCAAACTTATCATGCCGTTGATCCTGCAACAATCGGAGCGGATGTTATTTCATATTTCTGGGGATTACTGACTGTAGGCTGTTTACTCGGATTATTGCTTTTAAAACTTATTGATAGCCGGAAAGTACTACTGACATTTACAACTGGAGCCATAATTGCTCTTGCTGCTGCTTTGTTTGGCCCGGCTACCGTTTCCATTTATGCTTTCCCTTTAACCGGGTTCTTTCTTTCGGTGATGTGGTCGGTTATTTTTTCGCTGGCACTGAATTCTGTTCCGGCGCACCACGGAACCTTCTCAGGAATTTTATGTACTGCAATTTTAGGCGGAGCTGTGGTGCCTTTGGTAATTGGCGGAATGGGTGAGTTTGTCGGCCTCAGATTTTCCATGCTGATACTTTTTGCCACTTTGGGATACATATTCAGCATTGGGATCTGGGCAAAACCGCTTATTAACAACAAAACTTTTTAAGATTCATGGTTTTATTTTTAATCATCAATGGAAGAGAAACTATATAAATACTTTCACTTCCTCATTGAATATCCTTATAGCTTTCAGCACCATTTGGCCAATTAAAAACAAAAAACAAACACATGAAAGAATTTGCATTAATCGACTGGATTGTCTTCATTGGGTATGCTGCCGTGATTGTTTTCACTGGCTTATGGGTTTCGCGTACTAAAAAGGGTGAACAGAAAACATCACAGGATTATTTTCTGGCAAGCCGGTCGTTGCCTTGGTGGGCAATTGGGTCAACACTTCTGGCTGCAAACATTTCAGCAGAGCATTTTATTGCCATGTCGGGTTCCGGTTATGCTATTGGACTAGCTATTGCAGCCTATGAATGGATTGCCGCAGTGGTTCTGATATTTGTGGCCAAGTATTTTCTGCCGGTGTTTATCGAGAAGGGTATTTACACCATGCCCCAGTTTCTTTCGCAACGTTACGATAAGCGGGTGAGCACGGTTTTAGCCGTGTTCTGGATATTGGTCTATACTTTTATTAATATGACGGCTGTTATTTATCTGGGAGCTTTGGCCATGGAACGGATAATAGGCGTTCCTATGGCTTACGGAATCATCGGATTTTCATTCTTTTCAGCTATTTATTCGCTTTGGGGCGGAATGAAGGCCGTTGCCTGGACTGATGTAATTAATGTTATTGTACTGGTTTTTGGTGGATTGGTGACAACATTCCTTGCAGTTAGTGCTTTAGGCGATGGTCATGGTTTTTTAACCGGTTTTTCTGAATTAATTCACAAAGCGCCCCAGAAATTTCATATGATCATTGAAAAAGGAATGGTTTTCGTTCCCGATGGAATGGGCGGGAAGAAAGATGCATTTCTCGATCTTCCCGGGCTGGGAGTGGTTTTGGGTTCCATGTGGCTGACTAATTTCGGATTCTGGGGATTTAACCAGTTCATTATACAACGCGGCCTTGCCGGAAAAAGCATCAGGGAAGCACAATACGGAGTTGTATTTGCCGGTTACCTCAAACTGCTAATTCCGCTTTTGGTTGTTATACCTGGTATTGCAGCGTTTGCGCTGGGAGCTGATTTGAGTAAATCAGACGAAGCTTATCCGTGGTTGCTGAATAATATCGTTCCTGTAGGAATAACGGGACTGGCTTTTTCTGCAATTGCAGCGGCAGCCGTTTCGTCCATCAGTTCCATTGTTAACAGTACATCTACCATTTTTACCATTGACATTTACAAAGCCCACATCAATAAAAATGCAAACGACAAACGTCTCGTTCTGGTTGGGCGAATTGTAGCCTTAATTTCACTGATTATTGCCACGATTGTGGCACCCCAGTTAAAAACACTCGATCAGGCCTACCAATATATCCAGGAATATACCGGATTTATTTACCCCGGAGTTTTCCTGATTTTCTTCTGTGGTTTATTCTGGAGGCAGGCTACAGCCAATGCTGCGCTATGGATAGCCTTGCTCACCATTCCACTGGGCATCGCTTTTAAAGTTTTCAGCCCCGACCTTCCTTTTATTCTCCGGATCGGTTATGTATTTATCATCCTTACGGTAGTTATGGTCGTTTTAAGCCTGTTTGATAAATCGCACCGGGTTGAAAATCAACTGGCTGATGATATGTCGAAGCATAAAGCGGTTAAAACAGGGGGAATCATGATTGCAATTGCATCTTTGGTTGGAATAGTTGCTGCATTTTTCGTTGTTCCAATGAGCAACCTCGCTCTTGATGCCGTTTATGTATTGGTGGTAGGTTTTATACTTGTAGGAGCAATAATAATTTTAAACAGTACCCAGCGCACCATGGATGTAAAAGGCATAATTATTCATGCAAATGTGTTTAAAACAACTACCATATTTAATATTGCCGCCATTGGGATTTGTGGAATATTGGCAGTTCTCTACGCAGTTTTCTGGTAATCTACCGGTTAGGATTCATTTAAAATAAGATTCAATACAATTACAAAGTAAAAATATGGAAACAGTATCAACACACGACAAAGCTTATAAAAGCAAGTTGCATCAGATTTCACAAACAACACCAACAGCGCTATGGAACGATTCCTGCTCGGTTG
Organism: Bacteroidota bacterium; assembly: GCA_020048595.1. Taxonomy (GTDB): domain Bacteria; phylum Bacteroidota; class Bacteroidia; order Bacteroidales; family UBA4417; genus UBA4417. Next base: position 13,813 of record JAIFMH010000354.1, read on the forward strand.
GTGAGTTAAGTAATTCGATCGCTGACGGAGCAGTTGGAGCAACCTGTAACCCGGTAATCGTACTCGAAGTTCTGAATAAAGAATGGGAGGTGTGGAAAGAAAGCATACAAAATCTCATTACTGATCATCCTTACGCAACAGAAGATGAACTTGCCTGGCTTCTCATCGATGAAATGTCGGTGAAAGCGGCCATCCTTTTAGAACCAATTTTTCGAAAGGAAAATGGTAAAAACGGACGACTTTCGATTCAGACTGATCCCAGGTTATATCGGAACGCACAAAAAATTGTGGAGCAGGCTATGCATTTCAGCGAGTTGGCACCCAACATTATTGTGAAGATACCGGCAACAAAGGCGGGAATTGAAGCGATGGAAGAAGTAACCTATCGGGGTGTGAGTATTAATGCAACCGTAAGTTTTACGGTTCCTCAGGCCATTGCCGTTGCCGAAGCTGTTGAACGTGGGCTGCGCCGGCGCGAAAAAGAAGGAAAGGATATCAGCACCATGGGACCGGTTTGCACAATCATGGTTGGAAGACTCGATGACGCCCTAAAGACAGCAGCAGATAAGGAAAACGTTATTGCCAATCCTGAAATTATGGACTGGGCGGGAGTTGCCGTGATGAAGAAAGCTTACCAGATTTACAACGAACGAGGATATCGTTTGCGCCTGTTAAGCGCGGCTTTCAGAAATCATTTGCACTGGTCGCAATTTATTGGCGGCGATGTGGTGATTTCGCCACCGTACAAATGGCAGCAAAGGTACAATGGTTCTGACGTGCCTATAATGAACTACATGGATATCCCTGTCGATCCAAAAATCATTGTTGAACTGGAAAAGAAATTTAAACTTTTCAGGCGCGCTTACGATGAAAACGGGATGTCCATCGAAGACTTTGACAGCTTCCCGGCAACAGTGGTTACCCTGAAGCAATTCTGCCAGGCTAATACTGATTTGATTTCAAAGATCCGAAGCTTACTATTGGTTTAATTTATGGAAATATGAACCGTGATAAAAAGTGTCCGATTCTGGCAAAGCCATCAGGAGATAAAGAAGTTTACCAATCTGTTTCGTCCGGAGAAGCAGGTTGGAATCACCTGAATTTCATGGCCAGAACAATGGATGCAGGACAAAATTGGACTGGTGATACCGGCGAAAATGAATATATGTTTGTTTTGCTCGGGGGAAATTTTCTGGCCGAAACCTCGGCTGGAACCTGGACAACTTCGAACGGACGAAAAGATGTATTCAGTGGCCTGCCGCATGGATTATACCTGCCTCCTCATACTAAATTTGTAATCAGTCCCATGGGCAATTTGCTCGACATCGCTTGTGGATGGTGCAAAGCAGATCAAATATTCCCTGCTCATTTTGTTACACCTGATGATGTAGTGGCTATGGGAATCGAACACAGGGGCGGCGATAACGCAAGCCGGCAGATCAACCGTTTATTGCCTCCTGGCTCAGCGGCCAGCAAGTTGGTTTGTGTCGAAGTCTATACTCCTTCCGGAAACTGGAGTTCTTTCCCTGCGCACAAACATGACAGCCGGAAAACCGACCCTGTTACCGGGGCATTGACCGAAGCCAGCCTGGAAGAAATTTACTTTTATAAAATCGATAAACCTCAGGGATTCGCGATCCAAAAAGTATATACCGACGATCGAAGTTTGAATGAGCTTGCAGAAGCCCGTCACAACGATGTGGTTCTTATTCCCAGAGGATATCACCCTGTTGTGGCTGGTCATGGATACAATGTATATTACCTGAATTTTCTTGCAGGAAGCGATCAGAGCCTGGTGAGTTCTGATGATCCGGATCACAAATGGATTTATGGAACCTGGAAAGGAATGGATCCCAGGGTACCGGTTGTTACACGCGATATGAATGACAAATAATATTTGTGTACACTTTTATAGACTAAAAATGCTGGTGCTAAACTTAAATATTTAACACAAATGAAGATAATAAGATTAACTGTTGGGCAGGCAGTTATCCGGTTTTTAAAGAATCAGTATATCGAACGGGATAGCATTGAAAGTCCATTTTTTGCCGGCTGCCTGGGAATATTTGGTCACGGAATTGTGGCTGGTGTGGGCGAAGGCTTGATGGAAGATACCGATTTCAGGTATATACTGACCAAAAATGAGCAAGCCTCGGTTCATATCGCGATTGCTTACGCCAAAATGAAAAACCGGATGGGAACCTTTGCCTGCATCTCGTCTATCGGGCCGGGAGCAACCAACATGATTACCGGTGCTGCTTGCGCCACCATAAACCGGCTTCCGGTATTACTGATTCCCGGCGATATTTTTGCACGGCGCAATGTCGCGCCGGTTTTGCAGCAACTTGAATCAGCATCTTCACAGGATATTTCAGTCAATGACTGTTTTAAGCCTGTTTCCAGGTACTGGGACCGCATTAACCGCGCTGAACAGTTAATTACTTCGCTACCGGAAGTAATGCGTGTCCTTACTTCTCCATCCGAAACCGGTGCTGTAACACTTGCATTGCCACAGGATGTCCAGGCAGAAGCTTATGATTTTCCTGAAGATTTATTTCGTAAACGGGTCTGGAAAATTCAGCGCCCACGCCCCGATTCGGATGTATTAAAACAAGCAGTTCAATGGATTAATGCTTCCCAAAAACCGGTTATTGTGGCTGGTGGCGGTGTAATTTACAGCGAAGCTACTGAAATATTATCCAAACTGGTTGAGCAAACCCGGATACCGGTTGCCGAAACCTTTGCGGGTAAAGGATCATTGCCATATAATCATCCTTGTAATCTGGGTGCCGTAGGTGCAACAGGAACTCCTGGGGCCAATGAATATACTGAACAAGCTGATTTGGTAATCGGGATTGGAACACGCTACAGTGATTTCACAACTGCATCTAAAACAGCCTTCCAAAATCCTGATGTAAAGTTCATCAACATTAATATTGCCGAATTCGACTCGCACAAGCACAGTGCGTTGCCTCTTATTGCTGATGCTAAAGTTTGTTTGGAGGAACTGGCTGATTTATTAACCGGTTACAAGGTTAATGATGAATATGCTGCCCGTGTGATTGCCTTGAACCAGGAATGGGATACTAAGGTCACTGAATTTTATACTGTTTCCGGAGAAACTCCGGTTCATCAGCGTGAAGTGGTTGGTGCAGTAAATGATTTTTCCGGTCCGCGCGATGTGGTTTTATGCGCTGCCGGTAGTTTGCCGGGCGACCTTCACAAACTTTGGAGAACCCGGGATACAAAAGGATTTCATCTTGAATATGGTTACTCAACTATGGGATATGAATGTGCTGCCGGCCTTGGCGCCAAATTAGCATGTCCCGATCGTGAAATTTACGTGATGGTAGGCGATGGCAACTATCTGATGATGAACAGTGAAATTGTTACCGCCATTCAGGAGGGAATAAAGTTTATCATCATTTTGCTCAACAACAATGGTTTTGCAAGTATTGGAGGTCTTTCCCAATCCATCGGATCACAACGTTTTGGGACTAAATACCGCTATCGAGATGAAGAAACAGGGCTTCTTACGGGCGACGTTCTTCCGGTCGATTATGCACAAAATGCCAAAAGCCTGGGTGCTCATGTAATTGAAGCAAATACCATTGATTCGTTAAAAGCCGCTCTTGTTGAAGCAAAAAATCAGAAAAAAACTACCGTGATCACCATCGGGACAAGCCTTACCAAAGGTGTCCCTGGATATGCCTGGTGGGAAGTTGCAATTTCCGAAGTCTCGGAAGTTGATACTGTAAAAGATGCATATTCAGATTATGTAGAAAAGAAGAAAAAGCAGAGGTATTACCTCTGAGCATAAAGGATCATCAATATTAATTCCAATAATTATGACAACAAAATTAAAAAATTATATCAACGGCCAATGGGTTGAAAGCAAGGGCTCAACGTATCTGGATGTGGTTAACCCGGCAACCGGGCAATCCATTGCAAAAGTTCCTGCCGGAAGCAGTGAGGATGTTCGGGATGCAGCTGTATCAGCTAGCGAAGCATATAAAGCGTGGAGGAACACACCTGCCACTCAGCGCGTTCAATACTTGTATAAAATGAAACAGGTATTAGAAGCAAATGCCGATGAACTGGCCGAAATCTGTACAAACGAATGTGGTAAGACCATTGCCGAATCTAAAGGTGAAATAATACGGGCTATCGAGAATCTTGAAGTTGCCTGTGGAATTCCTACACTTTTGCAAAGTCCGTTTTCCGAAGACATTGCCACGGGTGTGGATGAGTTCATGATCCGCCAGCCGCTGGGAATTGGAGCAAGTATTTCTCCTTTCAACTTCCCGATTATGATACCTTTTTGGTTCATGCCTTATGCAATTGCCTGTGGCAATACCTATATCGTAAAACCTTCCGAAAAAGTTCCGATGTCCATGACAAGGATTTTCGAATTGTTCGAAAGTGTAAATCTTCCCAAAGGTGTTTTAAATATGGTTCACGGAGGCAGGGAGACCGTTGATGCAATACTTGAACATCCGCTTATTCCTGCCATAAGTTTTGTGGGTTCAACGCCAGTAGCAAAACATGTTTATCAAACCGGAACCTTGAACGGGAAAAGGGTACAGGCACAAGGTGGGGCAAAAAATGCGGTTGTTGTAATGCCTGATGCCGATGAGGATACTACCGTTAGGATAATTGCCGACAGTGCTTTCGGTTGTGCCGGCCAACGTTGTCTCGCAGCCTCGGTTGTTGTAACGGTTGGTTCTGCCGCAGAAAAAATTACACAGAAACTTATTCTTTCGGCTTTGTCAAAGAAAACAGGAAACGGATTAGATTCCAATGTGGAAATGGGACCCGTAATTACTAAGGAAAGCAAAGAAAGAATTGAAAAACTCATTCAGGTGGGAATTGATGATGGAGCTGAACTGTTGCTCGATGGAAGGGGAATAAAGATTGCCGGTCTTGAGGATGGTTTTTTTATTGGTCCAACCATATTGGGAAATGTAAAGGAAGAAAGTCAGGCATATAAAACTGAAATCTTTGGACCAGTGCTGAGCATCATAAATGTTGACACGCTGGAAGAAGCTATCGAATTGATTAATAGGAACCGTTACGGGAATTCTGCATGTATTTTTACCCGCAGCGGTGCCGCAGCACGAAAATTCCGTCATGACACCCTGGCAGGCAATATCGGAGTAAACATTGGAGTAGCTGCTCCCATGGCTTTCTTCCCGTTCAGTGGATGGAAAGAAAGTTTTTTTGGGGAATTACACGGACAATCCGCTCATGCGGTTGAATTTTATACTCAAACCAAAGTCGTTATTGAACGATGGAATGAAGAATGGTCAAGAAAATTTTAACTGATACAATCAACTAACTCATATTTCAACATGATAAAAATAGCAAATGCTCCCTGTTCCTGGGGAGTCCTCGAATTTGATCTGGATGGAAAAGCTGCCGGTTTTGAGCAGGTACTCGATGAAATCAGGGATACCGGTTACGAAGGATCAGAATTGGGAGACTGGGGCTTTATGCCTTCAACTCCTGCTGAATTAAAAAAAGAACTTGATAAACGAAAGCTGGCGATGGTAGGGGCTTTTGTACCGGTTTTCATGAAGGATAAAACCAAGCATGTTGCCGGGGCCGAAGTTGCTGTAAAAACCGCTAAACTGATGGCTGATGCCGGCTATACCAATGCCTTTATCGTTCTGGCCGACGATAATGGCAGCGTACCTGAACGTACGCAAAATGCAGGCAGAGTGACTGTTACTATGGGTTTATCTGCTGAAGAATGGAAAACTTTTGCCGATGGAGCTAATTTTGTTGCCGCCGAAGTAAAAGCAAAAACAGGATTGCGGACTGTTTTTCATCACCATTGTGCCGGCTATGTAGAAACTCCGGAAGAAATAGATCAGCTAATGGCATTGACTGATCCATCTTTGGTCGGCCTGGTTCTCGATATGGGACATTATCAGTTTGGAGGTGGCGATCCGATGACTGCCCTGGTAAAACACCAGGCGCGTATCTGGCACATCCATTTTAAAGATTGCCAACCTGAAATTGCTGCAAACTCGAGAGCCGAAGGATGGGATTACTTCCAATCAGTAGGGAAAGGCGTTTTCTGTGAACTGGGAAAAGGTGCCGTTGATTTTCCTGCCATAGTAGCTGAACTTGCCAAACAAAAATATGCCGGATGGATAGTGGTGGAACAGGATGTTCTTCCCGGTATGGGAAATCCCAAAGTTTGTGCTCAGCGTAACCGCGATTATATTAAATCACTGGGGCTATAGTACAGATTATCAGTTATAAAAAATTGGTTGCGTTCGTATTTGTTCTTATACATTTCTGTAACCTCTTTGTTTGAATCTTACTCACTCAATAAAACGGATATTTTTTAAATAAATAAATTCTTGAAGAAATGAAAAAACTTAAACTTGGTGTTATCGGTACCGGAAGAATTGGCAAAGTTCATATTGCTACTCTTGTTCAAAATGTACCACAGGCTGAAGTAGTTGCCGTTGCCGATTTGAATATTGAAGGGGCTACTGAAGTGGCAAAGGGTTTTGGCATCGAAACTGTTTACAGTAATTACAAGGATGTCATCAATCATCCTGAAGTTGAAGCAATTGTAATCTGTTCTCCAACTGATACACATGCACAATACATTGTTGAGGCAGCCAGAGCCGGAAAACATATATTCTGCGAAAAACCTGTCGATCTTTCCCTCGAAGTAATTCGGGGTGCCCTGGAAGCAGTGCAAAAAGCCGGAGTAAAACTAATGGTTGGTTTTAACCGCCGGTTCGATCCTAATTTTCTTAAAATTAAACAGTTGGTGGTTGAGGGAAAAATCGGGGATCCGCACATCCTTAAAATTACTTCCCGCGATCCGGCGCCACCTCCGGCTGAATACAGTGCAGTTTCAGGTGGAATGTTTATGGATATGACGATTCATGATTTCGATATGGCCAGGTATATTGTTGGCAGTGAAGTGACTGAAGTATATGTTAATGCTTCAGTATTGGTCGATCCTGAGATTGGTAAAGTAGGCGATGTTGATACCGCAATTATTACGCTCTCATTTGCTAATGGTGCAATGGGAGTGATTGACAACAGTCGTAAAGCAGTTTATGGATACGATCAGCGTGTTGAAATTTTCGGATCAAAAGGAATGGCTTGCGCTGACAATAACTTCCCTGAAAATCACCGCTATTTTGCCAGTGATGGCGTTCATGGCTCCTTGCCGCTGAATTTCTTTATGGATCGCTATTTGGAAGCCTATGCAAATGAGATGAAAATCTTTTGCGAGGCTGTCGTAAATGGTTTATCCCTCCCGGTTTCAGGAGATGACGGATTAAAATCTGTAGCAATTGCGCTGGCAGCAAAAAAATCAAATGCGGAGCACCGTCCTGTAAAACTATCTGAGATATTGTAACCATTTTACCTGAAAAGGTTGAAAATGGTGCTCTATGAGGCTTCTAAACATAATACTTTCCTAAATTATTTTGATTTCCAGAAAGGCTTTATCGTAAATTTAGACACCCCTCCTTTGGCAGTGGTTATGTTCAGTTGGCTGTGTTTGAAAATCACTACTTTTGTTTCATGAGCGATTTCATGAGATTAAGACATTTGATTAATCGGTTTACGTATCCTTTTGTATGGACACTCAAATGCCGGTTTCGCATTCCTGAAGGTTTCGTCAAGGCATTATTGGCCAATGATATCCATGTTTTGTTTGCATGGAAACCATGTGAGTTGATAGAAATGCGTATTCAGACCGACCACATTCACTTGATAATAAGTGACCCACCAAAATTATCTGTTTCACAACTATCGTGGATTTTGAAAGGGAAAACTGCGATCAGAATCTTCAATAGTTATCCACAACCGAAAACAAAGCCATTTTGGGGCAATCATTTTTGGACTGGAGTATATTGTTTTGATTCAATTGTTCCTGGCGAGGACAAAATCAAGAAGTATGCTCAGTATCAGGATAAGCAAGAACGAATAAAAGAGTAACAAAATTTCAAATTAGGTCCCTGACAGGTGCTTTTCAAGGCCCACCACTTAGAGAGTGTTTACTTTAATTTTAGCCATTGTTGCATCAAAAATAATGTCATGCACAAAATAATCCTGCTTATCGACATTTCCGAGGAATACGGTCAGAGCCTGATGAAAGGCATAGTAAAATACTCGAAGGAACATGGCCCGTGGATATTCTGCCGCATGCCTCTTTTTTACCGCGAAACACTGGGGATGGAAGGTATAGTGAACTTTGCCAAAGAATGGGAAGCCGACGGAATTATTGCCCAATTATATAATGACCTGGATGTTAAAAAAGTTCTTGACGCGGGAATCCACCTGATTGTTGAAGATTTCAAAGAGCGTTTTTCGGAAATTCCGAATATTACCGGCGGATATTTTGACGCCGGTAAAATTGGAGCCGAGTATTTCCTTGAAAAAGGATTCAGGAATTTTGCATTTTATGGTTTTAAAAATATCGTATGGTCGCGCGAACGTGCCGAAGGTTTCGCAAACCATTTAAATCCGCTTGGCTTCGAAGTACATTATTTTGATAATGAACAGGCTCCTTCACGCGAGTTGTGGCATTACAAACCTTCAGCCCTGAGCCAGTGGCTGCAATCGTTACCAAAACCGATCGCAATTATGGCCTGCGATGATGAGCGTGGTCAACATATTACGGAAGCCTGTAAACATGCCAAAATCCAGATCCCGGAAGATATTGCAGTGTTGGGTGTTGATAACGATAAAATGACCTGCAATTTGTCGGATCCTCCATTATCAAGCATTGATCTTGATACAGAAAAAGGGGGTTATGAAGCAGCACGATTGATGGATATGTTAATAACAAAGCAGGTAATTGAAAACTACGACGTTCTGGTAATGCCTACCCATGTTATTACTCGCCAATCCACAGATATTGCTTCGGCCAACGATAAATACATCGCTAAAGCGCTCAAATACATTTATCAGAATATTGATAACCGGATAAATGTAGCAGATGTATTAAAACAGGTTCCCCTTTCGCGCAGGGCATTTGAAAAACGTTTTCAGGAAACAACCGGAATAGGTGTATACAAATACATATACAGCCTGCAGATTCAGAAATTTGCCCAGAAGCTTCTGGAAACTGATAAAACCATTTTTGAGATAGCCCTTGAATCGGGTTTCGATAACAGCAAAAATATTTCGCGGCAGTTTAAACAAGTGAAGGGATGTACGCCCATCGAATACCGAAAGAAACATTTGACAGGGAAAAAATCGAGTGATAGGTAAATACTTCCAGGCTCTAAAACTTGAACATTATGGGGAATTTTACAGACAAATAATTGAACTCCAATGCCGGTCTGTGTCCTGTGATTATGCATGCTAAAGGCACTTCAACCTTGAACACCTCAATCATCAGAACTATAAATTACATTCCAAAAAAAAGTTTTCCTTGCCTTAAAACCAAATTTGCGCAAATCGAAGAATATAATATGCATTTCCGGACATCAATAAAATAATTATACCATATCTTTATCTTAGATTAATTAAAGGGAAGTCGTGTGAATCGAATTGTTGTTAATCAGATACATATGATCGTATTTGGTAAGAATACCCGACAATTGTAAGCAAAGCAAAAAGCAAATTAAGCAATAGCTTTATCATTATGGATGCTATGGTTATTGATTATCAATACCTTGACACTTTATTGAAAGAAATAGACAAGGCCGGCCAAAGTGTTTCTTTTTTATGTCTTGAGCAAAAACTCTTAGGAATTATAGTTTTTAAACACACCTTGCGATTCCCATTATGAAAAACTTCAGAACAGTATTAAATTATCTCGTTTTGGCCGGAATCATCATTTTTCAATCGTGCAAAACCGAAAACCAGGTACTTTGGCAAATCGGTGAAGCCGACAACAGTGCCACAGAATTCGCCTTAGCTCCTGATGATTATAAACACTTTCTGGAAAAGGATTTTGGTTGGGAAGATCGTTTTTTCCTGATCGGGCAATCGGATACGAAAAACGATTTCCCTTATGTACTGCCCGGCCCGGCTGATGACTGGGGTGGAACGGGCTCAACTTCAGGCTGGCGGTCGCACTCGGTGAATATTCTTTTTGGAATAGAAAAACTTCAGGCGAAAGGCGATTGGAAATTAATCGTTGATGTGCTCAATGTAAGTTCGAAGGAATCTCCAGTATTGAAAGTTACTGTTAATGGAAAATCGTGGAAATATGAGTTGCCTGTTGGGGCGGGAACAAATCCATCAGCCGATACTTCGCCCGATAACAAAGGCTTTCAG